>JAGQTW010000364.1:0-14820 GCA_020438785.1 Mycobacterium sp.
CACAACGAGGCCAACGGCGAGGACAACAACGACGGCGAGAGCCACAACCGGTCCTGGAACTGCGGGGCGGAGGGGCCCAGCGACGACCCGGAGATCAACGCGCTGCGCGAGCGTCAGCAACGCAACTTCATCACCACACTGTTGCTATCGCAGGGCGTTCCGATGATCTGCCACGGCGACGAGCTCGGCCGTACCCAGGGCGGCAACAACAACGGCTACTGCCAGGACAACGAGATCACCTGGATCGACTGGGAGCGGGCCGATTCCGCCCTGCAGCAGTTCGCCGAGAGCGTGGCCGGCCTGCGCGCCGTGCACCCGGTGTTCCGCAGGCGCCGGTTCTTCAACGGTCGCCCGGTGCGGCAGCGGGGCAGCGAGGCCCTGCCCGACATCTCGTGGTTCCGACCCGACGGCTCGGAGATGAACGACGAGGACTGGGACTCCGGGTTCGGCAAGTCGGTCGCGGTCTACCTCAACGGGCAGGGCATCCCGGATCTCGACACCCGCGGCCAGCGGGTGGTCGACGACTCGTTCGTGCTCTGTTTCAACGCCCACCACGAGCCCATCGAATTCACCCTGCCGCCCAACGAGTTCGGACCCGCCTGGCAGCCGGTGGTCGACACCGCCGCCGGTCCGGGCGAGACCGGCGAGGCGGCGGTGATCAAGGCCGGCGGCCCGGTCCGCGTCGAGTCCCGGGCGATGGTGGTGCTGCAGATCTCGGAATAGCCGCGCCACGGGCGCCGCCGCTCCGGGGGAAACGCTGAACCATGGCCGGTCCCCTCCCCTCCGGAGGATCGGCCATGGCCGCGTGACCCCCGTCAACTGCCGATTATCGCAATCCAGGACGGGGTGTAGGCAGTTTTGGCCAGATTGAATTCATTACGCAGCAACCTCCAAGGTTCGGACCAGTAGACACTTCCGGAGATCTGCACACACCGGCAGGGATCCGCAATACCCTCAGCGCAGGAGGTGCGATGCGCAACCCACACGCCGGTCAGCCGTTCATCAGTTCCGATGTCGAGATCGCCGCGGCCCTGGAGGATCTGTCCATCCCGGCGCTGATGCTGTCCTGCATCCACATGATCCCCGACGCGGCGGGCCGGCGGGCGATCCTCGACGGGCCGATCCGGCCCGCGGGCATCTTCCTCAACGAGGTGCAGGGCTACATGTCCGAGGAGGACAAGGCCGCCGCCCGCAAGCTGGCCTACGACGTCATCCGCGACTACCGCGACCGCGGCTGCCCCGAACCCGAACCGGTGGACGCCTCGATGCTCAAGGCGATGATGGACTGGCTGGTCGCCTCGGAGGTACCCGACGAGTACGTGCCGATGATGCTTGAGGAGATGGAGCTCGACGGCCGTGACTCCCGCGACGCGGTGCTGCGGTCGGACCCCGGTGCCCGCGCCGAGTTCCCGGTGATCGTGATCGGCTGCGGCCAGTCCGGCCTGCTGGCCGCCATCCGCCTGCAGCAGGCCGGCCTGCCCTACACGGTGATCGAGAAGAATCTCGGTGTCGGCGGAACCTGGTGGGAGAACAGCTATCCCGGCGCCCGGGTCGACGTCGGCAACCACTTCTACTGCTACAGCTTCGAACCGTCGGACCACTGGTCGGAGTTCTTCGCCCAGCAGCCCGAACTGCAAGCCTATTTCCAGGGCGTCATGGAGCGGCACGGGGTCACCGAGCACGTCCGGTTCAACACCGAGGTGACCTCGGCGGTGTGGGACGACGCCGACGGCACCTGGGCGGTGACCGTCCGCACCCCCGACGGTGCCAGCGAGACGTTGCGGGCCCGCGCGGTGATCAGCGCGGTGGGGCAGCTCAACGCGCCCTATGTTCCGGATTTCCCGGGCGCCGAGCAGTTCGCGGGCCCGGCGTTCCACACCGCCCGCTGGGATCACGATGTGGACCTCACCGGCAGAAACGTCGTGATGGTCGGCGCGGGCGCCACCGGTTTCCAGGTGGCCCCGGCGATCGCCGACACGGTGGGCACGCTGACGATCTTTCAGCGCACCGCGCAGTGGATGTTCCCGAACCCGAACTACCACGCCAAGGTCGGGCCGGGTGTCCGGTGGGCGTTGCGGCACCTGCCGTTCTACGGCCGCTGGTATCGGTTCCTGATCTTCTGGCCGGGCTGCGACAGCGGCCTGGCGGCGGCCAAGGTCGACCCGGAGTGGCCGGATCAGCAACGCGCCGTCAGCGCGGCCAACGACCTCGCCCGGATGATGTTCACGGAATGGATCACCAGCCAGATCGACGGTGACGAGGAACTGGCCGCCAAGGTCGTCCCGGACTATCCGGCCACCGGCAAGCGCACGCTGCAGGACAACGGCAGCTGGCTGAAGACTCTGACCCGGGACAACGTGGAGCTGGTGCGCTGCGGGATCGCGCGGATCGAACCGGACGCCGTGGTGGACACCGAGGGCCGCCGCCACCCGGCCGACGTGCTGATCTACGCCACCGGCTTCCGGGTCAACGACTTCCTGTCCTCGCTGCGGATCACCGGCCGCGACGGGGCGGACCTGCACCGGAGTTGGGGCGACAAACCCGCCGCCTACCTCGGCATCACGATCCCGGGCTTCCCGAACTTCTTCTGCATGTACGGACCCGGCACCAACCTGGCCAGCGGCGGGAGTCTGATCTTCCACTCCGAGTGCGAAATGCGTTACATCACAGGATGTCTCGATGAGCTGATCGCGTCGGGCCGCAAGGCGATGGAACCCCGCCCGGACCGTTACGACGACTGGTACGACCGCTGCCAGGCCGAACTGAAGACCATGGTTTGGTCGCAACCCAGCATCAAGCACAGCTTCTACAAGAACTCCGACGGGGTGGTGCACTCCCTGAGTCCGTGGCGGCTGGTCGACTACTGGTCCTGGACCCGCACACCCGACCCGGACGACTTCGTTCTGCAGTGAGCCGCGCGGCCGACGGGTTCGTCGGCAAGGTCTCCGACGTCACCGGGCCGGGCATCACCGACCGGTTCGGGGTCACCTGCGCCGACCTGGGAGCATCCGTCCAGACCGCCGACGGGACACTGGTCTCGGTGTTCGGCGACACCTTCACCGGTGACCGGGTGGGGGTCGGCGACTGGCGCTCCCCGGTCGTGCTGATCGGCTCCGGTGATGCCACCCACCGCATCGTCTACCGCCGGGCCGGCGGCACCGACCCGGGTTACGCCCGCCAGCTGTGGCACTACCGGCACCGCAACACCGGCCGCGGACTGCTGCGGCGCGGTATCAGCACCGTGATCCCGTCGGATCTGCTGCGGGTCGGCAGCGACCTGTATCTGCACGCGATCGTCAACCGGGGATTCGGCAATGTGGTGTGGACCGAGATCTGGCGCTCCACCGACGACGCGGCCTCGTGGCGGCGACTGGAACCCGCGGTGCGGTTTCCCGCCGGACTGCACGGCGGTCACGCCCAATGTTGGTCCTGGGACTTCGACCCCGACGACGGCTGGGTGTACGTGGCGTCCACCGGATTTCAGCGCGACAAGGGTGTCATCCTGCGCCGGGTACGCCCCGAGCACCTGGCCGACCCTGCCCGCTACGTCGGCTGGGGCTATCGGCAGGGCCGGTGGGGCTGGGGCCGGGAGCCCAACCCGATCACCCCGCCCGGCGAGACCTGGGGCGAGTTGACACTACGCCGAATGGCCACGGGGAGTTGGGTTCTGGGCGGCTTCGAGTCGTCGGCCTATGCCCTGGGCTATCGCGCCGTCGAGGCGTTGACGGCGGATCTCCATCGGGTTCCGGTGCAGCGCCCGATCCTGGGCTGCGCCTGGGACGCCGAGGACCACCCCGGCTGCCGGGTGGCGCAACTCTACGGCGGTTACCTGCTGCCGGGCAGCCGGTTGGGAGTGCCGGGCGGTGTCGGCCTGATGGTGTCGCAGTGGAACACCGCCCACGGCTGGCCATATCGGGTCATGCAGTTCCGGGTGACATTGCAGGGGCCGTGAGAACACCTAGCGCGGATCGCACCACTGAAACACTTAGCGCGGATCGCGCCACATCGGCCACAGCGACGGCCCACCGTCCGGCAGCTGGATCTCGCCGGTGACCCGGAAACCGAAACGCTCGTAGTATCCGATGTTCTCGGGGTTGCTCGATTCCAGGTAGGCCGGCGCATAGTCGGCGTCGCAGCGCAGCAGGCCCGACTCCATCAGCGCCTGCCCGAAACCCCCGCCCCGCACCGACGGGTCGCTGCCGATCACCGCCAGATACCAGTGCGGCTCCTCGGGATGCTGGGCCTTCATCAGCTCGGTGACGGTGCGCCCGACCGCGAGCCGGCCGCGGAACGCCCGCAGCACCGCCGGCAGCATCGCGATCTGCTCGCGCGAGGACTGCCCCCACCGCCCCGGCGGATCCCACAACGCCGCGGCGCCCACGCCGGCATCGGAGGTGGCGATCTCGGCGCCCCGGGCTGCGAGGTAGTGGTGGCGGGTCAGCGCACCGAACAGCCCCGGCAGGGCGGCCCGCAGCCGTTCGGAATCGGGCTGCACCCAGTTCATGACCGGATCGTCCTGAAACGCCCGCCCCAGCACCCGCGCGAGCGCGGGAACGTCGGATCGGCGGGGGTAACGGACGTCGACGGCCACCTTTGCCAGCCTAGCCAGTTCCGTGCAGGTCGGCTTGCCGCTCCGACCAGTCCCAGAGCCGGGCGGCCTGCTCCGGGTCGACGGCATACAGGGCGTACCCGCCCTTGGCCCCCTCGTCGGCCGGACCGGCCACGTGACAGTCCTCGAGGTAGAGCCCGCCTCGGCCGTCGAGTTCCGGGCTGGTGGCCGCCCAGACGGTGGTGGCGGCACCCTGGTAGACGTCGACCACCTGATGGCCGGCCAGCCGGGCGGTGACGTCGTCGCGAGTGAGGTGGCGGGCCAGCTCGGTGATGACCGCGCCGGGGTGGACGGCGAACGAGTGCACCCCATCGGGTCCCCAGCGCCGCTCGGCCTCCACGGTGAACAGCACGTTGGCGGTCTTGCTCTGGCCGTAGGCCTGCCACCGGTCATAAGCCGACTCGTCGTCGTAGTTGAGGTCGTTCCAGCGCATCCCGCTGATCAGGTGCCCGCGGCTGCTCAGGTTGACGATCCGGGTGCCGGCCGTGAACCGGTCGAGCAGGGCATTGGTCAGCACGAAGTGGCCGAGATGGTTTGTGCCGAGCTGCATCTCGTAGCCCTGCGCGGTGCGCATCAGGGGCGAGGCCATGACACCGGCATTGTTGATCAGCAGGTCGATCCGGTCCAGACGGTCGGCGATCGCCGCCGCGGCCGCCCGTACCGATCGCAGATCGGACAGATCGGTCTCGACGATCTCGCAGTGGATCGCGGCCCGGGTCTTCGCGACGTCGCGGACGGCGGCCAGCACCTCGGCGCCCGCCGACTGCAGCGCCTGCGCGGTCTGCAGTCCCAGGCCCGAGGAGGCGCCGGTCACGACGGCGGTGCGCCCGGACAGGTCGACACCGTCGAGCACCTCGGCGGTGGTCCTGGGGCCGTCGTCGGTCATGCCGGGTCTCCTGCCTCGCCGGCCTTGGAGCGCCATCGAGGCGGCCGACGCTCGCGCCACGCGGCAGGCCCCTCGGCGGCGTCCGGACCGCCCATCAACTTGAGGTGAACCGTAGTCTCCTCCGCGGCCACCGCGTCGGGGTCCAGGTCCGCCCACAACAGCCGCTTGCTGTAGGCGACCGATGCCGGGTTGGCGTTGACCGCCACGTCGCGGGCGAGTTCCAGGGCGGCGGGCAGCACCTCGGCGGCAGGCAACGCGCGGCTGGCGATCCCGCGCTCGGCGGCCTCGAGACCGGTGAAGGCGCGCCCGGTGAGCAGAACGTCGGCGGCCACGGCCAACCCTACGGCGTGGCGCAGGGTGTAGTGCACCGCGCAGTCGCCGACCATGCCGCGGCGCACCTGCGGGACGGCGAGTTTGGCGTCGCGGGCCGCCAACCGGACATCGCACTGCAGGGCCAGGGTCAGGCCGATGCCGATCGCCGGGCCGTTGATCGCGGCGATGACGAGCTTGCGCACCCGCCAGGCCGGGGGTTGCACCGGCGACGCGCTGAACCCGTCGCCCGGGGTGTCGAACGAACCGGCCGCTGCCGACATGTCGGCGCCGGCGCAGAACGCGCGGCCCGCGCCGGTGACGACGACGGCGCGGACCGCATCGTCGGCGTCGCAACGCCGGTAGGCGGCGCCGAGTTGGCGAGCGGTCTCACCGGAGAAGGCGTTGAGCCGGTCGGCGCCGTCCAGGGTCAGGACCGCAACCCCGGCGTCGTCGACGTCGACCCGCACCGTGGTGGTCTGGTTCACCCTCCGATCCTCTCCCACGTCAACCGAGGATGGTCGTGACACCGAGGGTGAGCACGCACAGCACCACCACCGCGGTCGTGACCGCGTAGACGACCGACCAGTTGCGGCCGATGGCGAAGCGGCCCATCAGGTCGCGGTCGCGCCCGATGCCGACCATGGCGAACAGCAGCGGGATCAGCAGCACCGCGTTGAGCACCTGGGTGCCCACCAGGATCGCCACCAGCGGGGCGTTCGGGGTCAGCACGATGAACGCGCCGATCATCGTCACGATGCCGTAGGTCAGGTAGAAGGTCTTGGCCTCGCGGTAGGGATCGTCGACGGCCGCCTCCACCCCCGCGTACTCGCACACCGAGTAGGCCGTCGACAGCGGCAGGATCGAGGCCGCGAGGAAGGCCGCACCGATCAGGCCGATGGCGAACAAGGTGGACGCGACGTCGCCCGCCAGGGGTTCGAGCGCGACGGCGGCGTCGGCGGCGTCGGTGATGCTGCGGCCGTCGCGGTGCAGGGTGGCGGCGCACGCCACCACCACGAAGAAGCCGATCACCCCGGTGAGCACCGCGCCGGTGACGACGTCGACCCGTTCCAACGGCAGGTCCTCGGTGCGCAGCTTCTTGTCGACGGCGTAGGACTGCATGAACGACAGTCCCCACGGCGCCAGCGTGGTGCCCAGGGTGGCGGTGACGATGGCGATCGCGTCGCCCGTCAACGGCATGGTCGGCACGAACGTGCCGTGCAGCGCCGCGCCCCAGTCCGGTTTGGCCAGCAGGCCGGAGGCCACGTAGGCCAGGAACACCGCCGACAGCAGCAGCAGGAAGTGCTCGACGCGGCTGAAACTGCCCCGCAGCACCAGCAGCGAAACGGTCACCGCCGCGGCGGGCACGCTGATGTAGCGGCTGATGCCGAACAGTTCGAATCCGGCTGCAATACCGGCGAATTCGGCACAGGTGGTGCCCACGTTGGCCACCACCAGGGCGGCCAGCACCGCACCACCGATCTGAACGCCGTAGCGCTGACGCACCAGTCCGATCAGCCCCTGTCCGGTGACGACGCCCATCCGGGCGGCCAGGGTATGGAAGATCACCAGTGCGACGGTGGACAGCAGCAGCACCCACAACAGTTGGTAGCCGTGGTCGGCGCCGAGCACCGAGTAAGTCGTGATGCCGGCGGGGTCGTCGTCGGACAGGCCGGCCAGCAGCCCGGGACCGACGACGGCCAGTAGCGCGCCGAGCCGGGCGCGGCGGCCGGTGAGCGTCACGAGGTCGATCCGCGTCGGGCCGCGCCGCTGCGGTGGCGGCGGCGCGGCCACACGTGCGAGCGCAGGAGCCGTCGGCCGCGCAGGGCGGGCATGTGCTGCAGGGTGGCCCGCCAGCGGCCCGCGTGCTCGGCGGGCATGGCCGCCACGATGCGGGTGGCCAGCGCTGCCGGCATGGCGCGCAGGACGCGTTCGCCGACCGTCGGATGCGCGACGCGGACGACCTCGGCGGCCACCTCCGGGTTCCGGGTCGCGAGGATCTCGGTCGCCGACTCGGTGTCCACCCGGCTGACGAGTTCGGCCAGGCCCCGGGCGTCGAGGTGATGCACCGCCGCGCGGGGGGTGGCGAGTTGGACGGCATGGCCCCGTTCGGAGGTCAGATGCAGATCCGCCCACACCACCACGTCCTCGCCGGACCGCAGCACGGGCAGGTGCAGCCGGCGCAGCACGCCGCCGAAGCCCACTTCGACACCGATCAGCTCGAGGTGCCCGTCGGGGGTCGGGGTCAGCACCACGTCGGCGACGCGGGCCAGCCGCTGGCCGACGACATCGACGATCTGAGTGTCCAGCACGTCCCGCACCAGCAGGATCTCTTGGTCGGCCAGCGCCTCGGCGAGGTCGTCGACCACATAGCGGTCGGTGCCGGCGGCGTCGACGCCCAGCACCAGTTGGTCCCGCCCGACGTTGGCCACCGATTCCCATGGCAGCAGCAGCAGCGCGCCGCGACCCCGCTTCACCACCACCCGGTCCACCAGGTGCGGGCCCGAGTCCTCCACCAGGTCGGCGGTGAGGTCGACCAGCCGGCCGATGACGCGGCCGTCCGGGCCCAACACGTCCTGCCCGGTCACCCGGCTGAGGAACAGCACGCACGAAGCATGCCGCATTCCCCCGCCCGCGCCGGGAGAACCCGGTGTAATCGACGGATGCGGGCATTGCGGATGGTGAGGTTCAACACCGAACCAGAGTTGATGGAAATCCCCGAGCCGGTGCCGGGACCGGGTGAGGTGGTGGTCAGGGTGGGCGCGGCCGGCGCCTGCCACTCCGACCTACACCTGCTCTACGAGATGGACGTGTCGGCAGTGTGGCCGCTGCCGATGACGCTGGGCCACGAGACGGCGGGCTGGGTGCACGCCCTGGGTGAGGGTGTCGACGGCGTTTCGGGAGGCCTGTCGGTCGGGGCGCCGGTCGCGGTGTACGGGGCGTGGGGGTGCGGAAGCTGCGCGCGCTGCTCGGTCGGCGCGGAGAACTACTGCGAGCGCCCCCAGGCCGCCGGCGGCGGCGGCCTGGGTGTCGACGGCGGCATGGCCGACTATCTGCTGGTCCCCCACCACCGCCACCTGGTGCCGCTACCTGCCGGGCTGGACCCGGTGACAGCGGCGGCCCTCACCGATGCCGGGCTGACCCCGTATCACGCGATCCGGCGGTCCTGGTCCAAACTCACCCCCGACGCGACGATCGTGCTCATCGGCGTCGGCGGTCTTGGCCACCTTGCCGTCCAGATCGCGCGGGCCACCACCGCCGCACAGGTCATCGCGGTCGACCTCAAACCCGAGGCGCTGGAGCTGGCCCGCAAGGTGGGGGCACACCACACGCTGGCATCGGATGACAATGCCGCCCAGGCGATTCGGGAGTTGACCGGCGGGCGTGGCGCCGACGTGCTGATCGACTTCGTCGGTGCGGCGCCCACCATCGAGTTGGCCCGCACCGCGGCCCGCAACCAGGCCGACGTGACGATCGTCGGAATCGCCGGCGGTGAGGTGCCGGTGTCGTTCTTCTCCCAGCCCTACGAGGTGAGCATCGCGACGACCTACTGGGGCACCCGCCCGGAACTCGTCGAGCTGCTCGCGCTGGCGGCGCGCGGCGACGTCAGCGTCGAACGCAGTATCTACTCGCTGGAGGACGGCGTACAGGCGTATCGCGATCTGCATGCGGGACGCGTTCACGGCCGCGCCGTCGTCGTGCCTTAACTTGGTCTCATGTGGGATTTCGAAACCGACCCCGAATACCAGGCCAAGCTCGACTGGGTCGAGGAGTTCATGCGGACCGAGTTGGAGCCGCTGGACTTCGCGCCGCTCGACCCGTACGAGAAGAAGAACCCGCGGGTGCTCGAGGTGCTGCGTCCGCTGCAGCGCCAGGTCAAGGAGCAGGGGCTGTGGGCCGCGCACCTGAGCCCGGAACTCGGCGGCCAGGGCTACGGCCAGGTCAAGCTGGCCCTGCTGAACGAGATCGTCGGCCGGTCCCGTTGGGCTCCTTCGGTTTTCGGGTCGCAGGCACCCGACTCGGGCAACGCCGAGATCCTCGCGCTGTTCGGCACCGAGGAGCAGAAGATGCGCTATCTGCAGCCGTTGCTCGACGGTGAGATCTCGTCGTGCTACTCGATGACCGAGCCGCAGGGCGGGTCCGACCCGGGGCTGTTCACCACCCGCGCCGAACGGGACGGCGACCACTGGGTGATCAACGGCGAGAAGTGGTTCTCCTCGAATGCGCGCAACGCCGAGTTCTTCATCGTGATGGCGGTGACCAATCCGGAGGCGCGCACCCACCAGAAGATGTCGCTGTTCATCGTGCCGGCGGAGACGCCGGGCATCGAGGTGATCCGCCACGTCGGTGTCGGCGGCGAATCCGACGAGCGCGCCGGGCACGGCTACATCCGCTACCACGACGTGCGGGTACCCGCCGACCACGTGCTGGGCGGGGAGGGTCAGGCGTTCGCGATCGCGCAGACCCGCCTCGGCGGCGGCCGCGTGCATCACGCGATGCGAACGATCGCGCTGGCGCGGCGGGCCTTCGACATGATGTGTGAGCGGGCCGTGTCGCGGCAGACCCGCCGTGGCCCGCTGGGCGACTTCCAGATGACGCAGGAGAAGATCGCCGACAGCTGGATCCAGATCGAGCAGTTCCGGCTGTTGGTGTTACGCACCGCCTGGAAGATCGACAAGTACCACGACTATCAGAAGGTGCGCCGCGACATCGCCGCGGTGAAGGTGGCCATGCCGCAGGTGCTGCACGACGTGGTGCAGCGGGCGATGCATCTGCATGGTGCACTTGGGGTTTCCGATGAGATGCCGTTCGTCAGGATGATGGTGGCGGCGCAGTCGCTGGCCATCGCCGATGGGCCGACCGAGGTGCACAAGCTGACCGTCGCGCGGCGCACGCTGCGGGAGTACGAGCCGGTCGAGACGCTGTTCCCGTCGCAGCACATCCCGACGCGGCGGGCCGCGGCGCAGGCCCGGCTGGCGGCGCTGCTGGAGCACGAGGTGGCCGAGCTCTAGGGGCCGGCGCCCGCTAGGACACCGCTTCGATGCGCACCGCGACGCCGTTGAGCACCGACATCCCCGCCAGCCGCTCGAGGTCCTCGGGCCTGCTGGAGGTGAGCTCGTTGACATTGGCCCCCGGCACGCTGTTGGCCAGTTGCCAGCCGCCGCGATGGCCCCAGCCGTGCGGGACGGCGATGGTTCCGGCGTCCACCTCGTCGGTGATCAGCACGTCGGTCTCGATGCGGCCCTGCCGGGAGCTGATCCGGACCCGGCCGCCGTCGACCACCCCGGCCGCGCCGGCGTCGCTCGGGTTGATCCGGGTGCGCTGACGCCGGTCGCCCTTCATCAGGGTGGGGCTGTTGTGCATCCACGAATTCTGCGACCGCACTTCGCGAATCCCGATCGCCAGCAGCGGAAACTCAGGGTCGGCCGCACCGCGGGTGCCCAGCCGCCCCACCTCGGCGACGATCTCCGGCGGGTCCAGGCGCACCTTGCCGCCCGGGTGGCGGACGACCTTGTCGAGAACGCCGGTCGGGGCGTGCTCGGACAGCACCAGTCCGTGCGGATGCGCCCGCAGCTTGTCGAGGTTGAGCCCGCCGCGCCGCAGCCCGAACCGGTCCCCGTAGGGGCCGGTGCGCAGCAACATCGCCATCAACCGCCGCGGGGTCATCGTCAGGCCCCGGCGATCGAGGAATGCCAGCACGGGGTTAAGCCGCTGCAGGGGGCCGGTGGCGAACAGCGACAGCTTCATCCGACGGGCGATGTCGGCGTAGATCTCCCATTCCTGCCGGGCCTGCCCGTAGGGCTTCAGCACCGCCTCGGTGCTCTGGGCGAACACCACCGGCGAGCAGGCCGCGAAGATGGTCGGTAGGTCGTCGCGCTCGAGCATCGTGGTGGCAGGCAGGATGTAGTCCGCGTACTTGTTGGTCTCGTTGACGTAGAAGTCAAGTGAGACATGCAGATCCAGCTGCCGGATGGCGGCTTCTAGCTCATCGCTGTTGGGCACCGTCAGCACCGGGTTGCCGGCCAGGACGAACAGGGCACGCAGTTGTCCCGCGCCGGGGGTGGTGATCTCCTCGGCCATCACCGCGGCCGGGAACGTTCCGTTGACGTCGGGCAGATCGCCGATGCGCGAGCGTGTTTCGGCGTAGGTCAGGTTGCCGGAACGCTCTCCCATCTCCTCCAGCGGGATCACCGCGTGCGACATCAGCGTGCCGCCGGGCCGGTCGAGGTTGCCGGTGGCCAACGTCAGCGCATCCAACAGGAAGCTCACCAGGGTGCCGTGGTTGCCGAGGCAGGCACCGGTGCGGCCGTAGGCGGTCGCGGTCGGGGCGGCGGCGAAGTCACGAGCCAGCGCCCGGACCACGTCGGCGCTCAGGCCGGTTCGGGCCGCGGTGTCTTCCGGGGTGAACGGGGCACAGAGCTTACGCAGCACCGAGGCACCGGTCGACTGGCGGGCGATCGCATCCGCGTCCTCCAGGCCCTCGGCGAAGATGACCTGCAGCATCGACAGCAGCAGCCACGCGTCGGAGTCCGGTCTGACCGCGAGATGCTCATGGGCGCGGGCGGTCTCGGTGCGACGCGGGTCGATCACCACCACCCGGCCGCCGCGGCGCTCGATCGCGCTCAGGTCGTCCTTGATGCGCGGCGCGCGCACCGCGCTGCCGCGGGATACCAGTGGGTTGGCGCCCAGCATCAGCAGGAAGTCGGTGCGCGGCAGGTCGGGGAACGGCAACTGGCTGTTCGCCCCGTAGAGCAGCTTGCTGGCCACGAACCGGCTGTTGATGTCCTGGGATCCGGCGGTGTAATGGTGCCGGGCCCCGATTCGGGTCAGGAAAAGTCCCGACCACACGCCCGCTGCATAGCTGAACGCGGCCGGGTTGCCGGTGTACTGGCCCACGGCTGCGCCGCCGTGCCGGGCCAGGATCTTCGAAAGGCGGGCGGCGATGTCGTCGAGGGCGGAGTCCCAGCTGACTTCGTCGAACCCGCCGTCCGGGCGGCGGCGCAACGGGGCGAGCACCCGGTCCGGGTCATTCTGGACATCGGTGAACGCGATGCCCTTCGGACATGCCCGGCCCTGGGACAGCGGATGGTCGGGGTCCGGCCGAAGTGAAACCAGGCGGTCGTTCTCGACGGCGGCGATCAATCCGCACATCGGTTCGCAGATCCGGCAGTAGGTGACCCGGTGCTCCATCGCGCCAGTATCACACTTCCACGGGAACGCTGTTCCAGCCCCATTGGAAGCTGGACGGCGGGCGTTGCGCGCCCGCTTCGTCGATGCGGTAGTCGGGCACCCGGCGCAGCCACTCGGAGATCAGCACCGCGATCTCCAGCCGGGCCAGGTGGTAGCCCAGGCAGAAGTGCTGGCCGCGACCGAAGGCCAGCGACCGCGGGATGGGCCGGTCCCAGCTGAACGCCTCGGGGTCGGGATACTCGCGCTCGTCGCGGTTGGCCGAGGCGAGCAGGCTGATGATCCGCTGCCCCGGCGCCATCGTGGTGCCGTGAATGGTGAAGGGCCGGCGCAGGGTTCGGGCGAACCACTGCGCCGGTGCGCAGTACCGGATGATCTCCTCGCGGGCCACCGGGACGTTGGCGGCCGGGTCGGCCCGCACGGCCGCCAGTTGGTCGGGGTGCCTGCTCAGTTCCCACAGCCCGTGCGCGACGATCTTCGGCACGGTTTCGGTGCCGCCGATGAAGACGCCGAGCATCTGGGTCGCCACCTCGGTGTCGGTCAGCGCCGAGCCGTCGGGCAACCGGTAGGCCAGCAGGTTCTCCACGATGGGCAGCGGCCCGTCATGCGCGCCGGCGCGCACCCGCCGCACCACCGGCGTCAGGTACTCCAGATAGCCCGGCCGGGCGTTGGCCACCTCGACACCGCTGCCCGGCTGGGCCAGGCTGCCCGCGTTGACCGTGGAGAGCACGTAGGCGGCGAGATCGGCGGGCAGGCCGACCAGTTCACACACGATCGATGCGGCGACGATGCCGCCGTAGTCCTGGGTGAGGTCGAAACGCCCGAGCGGCAGCAGCGCGTCGAGCCGCTGGTTGGCCAGTTCCCGGATGCGCCCCTCGAACAGGTTGGCCGACCTGGGCCGGAACTGACCGGCCGTGCACCGGCGGACGTCGTCGTAGAGCGGGGCGTCGAAGTTGGCGTGGAACGGCAGTGGGTGCAACGGCGGGTCCGCTACCGGGCCGTCGTTGCGGCGGGCCAGGACCGCGGCGGCGGGCAGCGTTCCCTCCGAGGCGACGAAGGTGCCGTCGTTGATCTCCAGCACCGCCCAGACGTCGTCGAACCGTGACAGTGCGTAGGTGTCCAGGTCCTCGATGTAGTACACCGGGTGCTGATCGCGCAGGGTGCGGTAGTACGGACGCGGGTCGGCCATCACCGTGGGGTCGAACGGGTGGTACGAGAAGTCCTGCGTCACAACGCTCATCGCAGCGGAGAGGGCGGCAGCGCCTGAAGGATGGAGTCCTCCCAGCCGTCGCGCAGCGCGGGCGCCACGCTCATCCAGGTGACGATCTCGGCGGGCGGGCTGTCCTTCCAGGACGGGTAGTGGTTCTCGAAGCAGTCCCACTCGCCGTCCAGCGCCCAGTAGTGGATGACCTCGTTGAACCGGAAGGTGGTGATGAACGAGCCGAGCCAGCGCTTCCCGGTCCGCTCCGACCAGGGCACGTACAGCCGCTCCAGCTCGCGGATGTAGTCGTCCTGCTTGCCCGGCTTTGTCTGCATGATCTCCTGGATCACCAGGCCCGCACCGAATTTCGCCTCCAGGAGCTGGGCCAGGGTGCGGTTGCTGCGGCCGGCGTACATGATGCGGCCCTCGCCGGAGGCGCCGGCGGCGGCCAGGTATTCCGACCAGACGGCGGCCGAGTCCCGGTGGCTGCCGCCGGGCGCCTGGGCCCGGCCGATGCGCGCGTAGTCGGCGAAGGCGTCGAGTTCCCAGATGATGGTGACCTGCGGCCAGTGCCCGTTGTAGGGGGTGGTCTCCCAGATGGAAAACAGCCGTGCCCCAAGCGCTTCC
>JAGQTW010000364.1:14828-15166 GCA_020438785.1 Mycobacterium sp.
GGGTGAAGTTGTCGGTGAACCCCCCGGCGCGCTCGGATCCCAGCGCGATGGTCTCGTGCAGATAGAGGAGGGTATGGCCGAAGTACTTCTTCATCCGTCGTCCTCGGTCAGCAGCAGCGCGGCGGCCGGGCACTGGGTTACGGCCTGCTGCATCCGGGTCCGGTCGGAGTCCGGCCGGTGGCTTCCGTGGATGTGCACCCGCCCGTCCTCGGAGACCTCGAAGACGTCGGCGGCGATGGTCTCGCAGATGCCGTGGCCGGTGCACCTGGTCAGGTCGGCGTCGATGCGCATGCCGCTCACCGGATGGACGCCGGGAGGCGCTTGATGCCGTGCACGAA
>JAGQTW010000035.1:0-1380 GCA_020438785.1 Mycobacterium sp.
GGTTGGCGTAGGAGAACGAGTCCTCGAGCAGCTTCATGATCGGGATGACGCCCGAGCTCTGGTTCTCGATGTTCTTGATCGGCGCGCCGTGCTCGCGAATGTTGGTCAGCAGCAACGCAACCCCGCCGCCGCGCTTGGACAGTTGCAGCGCCGAGTTGATCGAGCGTCCGATGGACTCCATGTTGTCCTCGATGCGCAGCAAAAAGCAGCTGACCGGCTCGCCGCGCTGCGCCTTGCCCGAGTTGAGGAACGTCGGGGTGGCCGGCTGAAAGCGGCCGTCGATGATCTCGTCGACGAGCTGCTCGGCCAGCGTGGTGTCGCCGGCGGCCAGCGTCAGCGCCACCATCACCACCCGGTCCTCGAACCGCTCCAGGTAGCGCTTGCCGTCGAAGGTCTTCAGCGTGTAGGAGGTGTAGTACTTGAACGCGCCGAGGAACGTCGGGAAGCGGAACTTCTTGGCGTACGCGCGATCCAGCAGCGTCTTGACGAAGTTGCGGGAGTACTGGTCGAGCACCTCGCGCTCGTAGTAGTTCTCCCGGATGAGGTAGTCGAGCTTCTCGTCCTGGTTGTGGAAGAACACCGTGTTCTGGTTGACGTGCTCGAGGAAGTACTGCCGCGCGGCCAGCACGTCCTTGTCGAACTGAATCTTGCCGTCGGCGTCGTACAGATTCAGCATCGCGTTGAGCGCGTGGTAGTCGGTCTCCCCCGGCAACGCGTGCGTTTGCGTTACAGGCTCAGCAGCTGTGACCGTTGGTGGCACTGTTCGTCCTTCCAGAATTCGGCGAGCTCCGCACGGACGGCTTCCACGTCCTCGGCGGTTCCCATCATTTCGAAGCGGTACAGAAGCGGCACCCTGCATTTGTGCGAGACCAGGGTCCCGGCGAAGCAGTACTCGGCACCGAATTGGGTGTTCCCGGCGCCGATGACGGCGCGGATCAGGGAACGGTTGTGCGCGTTGTTCAGGAACGCGATGACCTGCTTGGGCACGTAGCCCTTGGCGTCCAGGGTCGGGCTGTCCCCCCGGCCCCTTCCATAGGTGGGCAGCAGCAGCACGTACGGCTCGGCCACCTCGATGCGGTCGTGCAACGGGATCCGGATGGCGGGCACACCCAGCTTCTGCACGAAGCGGTGGGTGTTCTCCGAGACGCTGGAGAAGTACACCAGCCGCGCCGGACCCGCCGCCGCGTCCATCACACCCCCCACCGCCGGCGTCGGACTAGGCGGACAGCGCCGACTCGGCCAGCGCCTTGATGCGGTCGGGCCGGAAGCCGGACCAGTGCTCGCCGTCGGCGACCACGACGGGGGCCTGCAGGTAACCCAGCGCCATGACATAGTCACGGGCCTCCGCCACCTGGGTGATGTCGACGATGTCGTAGGTCA
>JAGQTW010000035.1:1491-13499 GCA_020438785.1 Mycobacterium sp.
AGATGAACTTCGATACTGACGGGTGAGGGACACGGAACAGGCTGTGCGCGGGCACCCGTGAACGCTCGGGGAGCTTTCAGACCCCGGAATCCCGGGCCGGCGGAGCCGTCGCTACCGGCGGAAATGTCCCGGTTCGGCGGTCCGGCGAACCAGCGAACTCCGTGGTCTGTCGGCTCCCCAAACACTACACCTAGTGGGTGACTACTAGAAGAGATACCAGATGTTCTGAATAACAATTCTGAAATTCCCTGGTCGTAACGGCTCCGTCCGGTTGGCGTCCGGCGTGTCGTAGCTCACAACACGCCGGGCGACACCCGCTGTCACCAGGTCTATCACCGGCCACCGACAACTCCGGGGCGCCCGGGCCGGGTGCGGCGAACCCGCCAGCAAACTTCCGACGCGCTCAGCTAACTTCGGCGGCGAGCTTTCCGACCAGGTCGCGGACCGCGGCCGCCACCTCGGCGCTCTCCCGCGGATGCCTGCCGTCGAAGGTGGTGGTCTGCAGCGACAGCTTGACCGAATCCACCACCCGCGGGCCGGCGATGCCGAACGACTTGCGGGTCTCATCGTGCGCCCAGACCCCGCCGTACCGGCCGAGCGCCGCGCCGATGACGGCCAGCGGCTTGTCCTTCAGCGCCCCGTTGCCGAAGGGCCGCGACAGCCAGTCGATGGCATTCTTCAGCACACCCGGGATGCTGCCGTTGTACTCCGGCGTGACGACCAGCGCCGCGTCGGCGTCGGCGGCCGCGGCGCGCAGGGCCACCACGGCGGCCGGGGCCGCATCGGTGTCCACGTCCTCGTTGTAGAAGGGCAGCTCGCCCAGCCCCTCGTAGATCGTCACACCGACGCCTTCGGGCGCCGACTCCGCCGCCAGCTCGGCCAGCTGCCGGTTGATCGACGCCGCGCGCAGGCTGCCCAGCAGTATCAAGACCTTGATTTCGGCCATGTCCGAAGTCCCTTTCGTCGTGTTCCGGATCATCGCACGGGGCAACCGGACCGCAGTCCGATTTATTTCCCGCTGAGCTAAAGTGGATGGGGTGACGGCCGCGGAAGGGGTGGGTGCCCTGCCTTTCCCGACGACACCCCAGGAGCGCGGTGACGCCGCACGCAACCGGCTGCGCCTGCTCGACGCCGCCCGCACGCTGATCGCCGAGCGCGGTACCGACGCGGTCTCCATGGACGACATCGCGGCCGCGGCCGGCGTGGGCAAGGGCACCGTGTTCCGCCGATTCGGCAGCCGGGCCGGCCTGATGATGGTCCTGCTCGACTCCGACGAGCGCGCGCTGCAGGAGGCCGTGTTGTTCGGGCCACCGCCCCTGGGCCCGGATGCCGCTCCCCTGCAGCGGCTGCTGGCGTTCGGCCGCGAGCGGCTGCGCTTCGTCGACGTGCACCGCCAGCTGCTCTCGGAGGCCAACCGCGACCCCGACGCGCGCTACAACGCGGCATACGCGGTGCTGCACACGCACGTGCGGGTGCTGCTCGCCGCCGCCGGCAGCACCGGCGACCTCGACCTGCAGGCCGATGCCCTGCTGGCGCTGCTCGACGCCGACTACGTGACCCGCCAACTCGTGGACCGCGACCGTACCCTCGACGGACTCGGCGACGCCTGGGAAAGCGTCGCCCGCAAGCTGTGCGGGAAGTGAACGGTCACTGGGTCCTGCACGTGGACCTCGACCAGTTCCTGGCCTCCGTCGAATTGCGTCGCCACCCCGAACTCGTGGGCCTGCCGGTCATCGTCGGCGGTAGTGGCGATCCCACCGAACCGCGCAAGGTGGTGACGTGTGCCTCCTATGAGGCCCGCGCGTTCGGCGTCCATGCCGGGATGCCGTTGCGCAGCGCCGCGCGCCGCTGCCCGGACGCGACGTTCCTGCCCGCCGACCCGGCAGCCTACGACGCCGCCTCCGTCGAGGTGATGGGCGTGCTGCGGGATCTGGGCCATCCGGTGGAGGTCTGGGGCTGGGACGAGGCCTACATCGGCGCCGGGCTCGCCGACCCGGCGGCGCTGGCCGAGACCATCCGCGCGCAGATCGCCGCCGTCACCGGGCTGGCCGCCTCGGTGGGCATCAGCGACAACAAGCAGCGCGCCAAGGTGGCGACCGGATTCGCCAAACCCGACGGCGTCTACACCCTGACCGACGCCAACTGGATGGCGGTGATGGGCGACCGCCCGGTCGACGCCCTGTGGGGGGTCGGCCCCAAGACCGCCAAAAAGCTTGCCGCCCTGGACATCAGCACGGTCCGCCAGCTGGCCGACGCCGATGCCGAACTGCTGACCTCTAGGTTCGGGCCGCGCACCGGGCTGTGGTTGCTGCTGCTCGCCAAGGGTGGCGGCGACGAGTCGGTGAGCGCCCAGCCGTGGATTCCACGCTCCCGCAGCCACGTCGTCACCTTCCCCCGCGATCTCACCGACCGCGCCGAGATGGACGCCGCCCTCGACGATCTCGCCCGCCGCGCACTGGCCGATGTGGTGGCGCAGTCCCGCGTCGTCACCCGTGTCGCGGTGATCGTGCGCACCAGCACGTTCTTCACCCGCACCAAGATCCGCAAGCTCGACGAGCCGAGCACCGACACCGGGGTGATCGTCGCGGCGGCGCGCCGCGTGCTGGACCTGTTCGACCTCGACCGCCCGGTGCGGCTGCTGGGTGTGCGGCTCGAACTCGCACCGTTGATTCAGGACTGACGCACACAAAGTGCGAGTAGCCGGGTGCGTGGTTTCTGACTCAACGCATCACGCTGATTCAATGCATCAGGCCGGCGGCAGCGGCCGGGCACTGCGGGGGCGCAGCGCGCGGGTGAACGCGACGTTGGCCCGGGTCATCACCGCGCTGTACGGGCGCCACGCGAGCCGCTTGAAGGCGTACAGCGCGCGGATGTCGGCGGAGGTGTAGATCAGGAAGCTGTTCTTGGCGATGCCGGCCAGGATCTTGTCGGCCACCTTCTCGGCGGGCACCGCGTGGCCGGTGAACAACCGCACCAACCGCTGCACCTGGGGATGGTCGCGATCGACGCCGGCGATGTGCACGGTGTCCACCAACGGGGTGTTCACCGCGCCCGGAACCACCAGCGAGACCCCGATGCCGTGCCGGGCGAGATCGAACCGGAGCACCTCCGACAGCCCGCGCAGCCCGAACTTGCTGGCGCTGTACGCCGCGTGCCAAGGCAGCGCGACCAGTCCCGCCGCCGAGGACACGTTGACCAGCCGGCCGCCGCGGCCCGCGGCCATCATCGGCGGGAGGAACGTCTCGATGACGTGCACGGGCCCCATCAGGTTGACGTCGATCATCGAGCGCCAGTGCTGATGGGTGAGGTGGTCGACGGTTCCCCACGCCGAGATCCCGGCGATGTTGCAGACGATGTCCATCGCGCCGTGGTGGGTGTGGATGTCGACGGCGAGATGGGCGACCTCGTGGTAGTCGGAGATGTCGAGGGCGCGGTGCGCGGGCACCCGGGCCCCGAGGGCCCGGACGTCGGCGACGGTCTGCGCCAGCCCGTCGGCGTTGATGTCGGTGAGGTACAGCTCGGCCCCTTCGCGGGCCAGTCGCAGCGCGGTGGCCCGCCCGATTCCGCTCGCCGCGCCGGTCAGGAAGGCTCTCTTGCCCGCGAAGCTGTACGCCATGGGGGCGACGATACCGGCGGTAACGACAGCTAGCCGCCGACCTGCCCGCCCCAGAGTGCCCGCAGCCACAGCTTCTCCAGCACCCGCACGGCGGCCTCGATATCGCGGTCGGGCCCGACGAACGCGGACTCACCGGACAGCGTGAACGCGGTCGTGGCCGCCAGCGTGCGCACCAGCCGGCGCACGTCGGTGGTGATCGGGTCGGCGGTGCCCTTGGCGATCTCGGCCTCCACGACGGGCACGATGTGGTCGATGATGACGTCGTTGTAGCCGTCGAGGATGTCGCGGATCTCGGCGTCGCTGTTGCGGGCATTGGTGCACGCCGACATCACCGGGTCGTTGTGCGCGTACACGGCGGCGGCGCTGCCGACCATCCGCTTGGCGAACTCGGCCGGCGTCTCGTCGTCGCCGCGCGGGGCGAAGTCGTGGGTGAGCTCTTCGAGCTCGTGGGTCACCTCACCCAGAATGTGCGCCAGCACGGCGTATTTGGAGTCGAAGTAGAAGTAGAAGCCGGAGCGGGCCACCCCGGCCCGGTCGCTGATCGTGCTGACCGACAGTTCGGCGAACGGCTTCTCCTCGAGCAGTTCGCGCACCGCCGCCACGATGGCGTGGCGCTGTCTGTCCCCGCGACGCCGCGGCGCCTCGGTGGTTTCCTGCTCTGCGGTCACCGCATCACCTTGCACCACGCCACGCCGGAAATGAAACTTGACACACGTCAAGTCTCCTGGAAAGGATGGGCGATACCCGAGGTACCGCCAGTCCTCTTCCCAGGAGCGTTGATGGCCACGATCAGTACCCCGCACTATCTGCTGGACCAGGCCCGCCGCCGGTTCACCCCGACGCTGAACACGATTCCGGGCATGGGGGTCGTCGACAAACGGCTTCGGGAACGGGACTGGCCGCAGTTCGTGATGGCCGAGCCGCCGGCGGGCAGCGGCCTCAATCCGATCATGGGCGACAGCGGCCTGCCGGTGGTGGGCCACCTGATCGAAACCTTCCGCAATGGCCCGGAGTTCCTGCTCGAGGTCTACCGGAAGTACGGCCCGCTGCACTACGCCAAGACCCCGGCACTGGACGCGGTCGCCGCCCTGGGCCCGGACGCCACCCAGGCGGTGTTCGCCAACAAGAACAAGGACTACTGCCAGAAGGGCTGGCAGCCGGTGATCGGCCCGTTCTTCAAGCGCGGCCTGATGCTGCTGGACTTCGAGGAACACCTCTACCACCGCCGGATCATGCAGGAGGCCTTCACCCGGACCCGTTTGGCCGGCTACGTCGAGCACATCGACCGCGTTGCCGCGGCGGTGGTCGCCGACGACTGGGTGACCAACGACGCCCGCTTCCTGTTCCACCCGGCGGTCAAGGAGCTCACGCTGGACATCGCGTCGGTGGTGTTCATGGGCCACGAACCGGGCACCGACCACGACCTGGTGACGAAGATCAACCAGGCGTTCACCATCACCACCCGATCCGGCGGCGCGATCATCCGCACCCCGGTCCCGCCGTTCAAGTGGTGGCGCGGCCTACAGGCCCGCAAGACCCTCGAGGACTACTTCACCGCGCGGGTCGCCGAACGCCGCGACGCCGAGGGCACCGACATGCTGACGGTGCTGTGTCACACTACCGACGACGACGGCAACAGCTTCACCGACGAAGACGTGGTCAACCACATGATCTTCTTGATGATGGCCGCCCACGACACCTCGACGTCGACGCTGACCACGATGGCCTATCACCTTGCCGCCAACCCGTATTGGCAGGAGCGCTGCCGGGAGGAGTCCGCCCGGCTGGGCGACGGCCCGCTGGACATCGACGCGCTGGAGAAGTTGGAGACCCTCGACCTGGTGATCAACGAGTCGCTTCGGCTGGTCACCCCGCTGCCGTTCAACGTGCGGCGCACCGTCCGCGACACCGAGTTGCTGGGCTACTACCTGCCGGCGGGCACCAACATCAACCTGTGGCCCGCGCTCAACCACCGGCTGCCCGAGCTGTGGACCGACCCGGAGAAGTTCGATCCGGACCGCTTCGCCGAGCCCCGCGCCGAGCACAAGCGGCACCGGTACGCCTTCGCCCCGTTCGGCGGCGGCGCGCACAAGTGCATCGGGATGGTGTTCGGCCAGTTGGAGATCAAGACGATCATGCACCGACTGCTGCGCCGGTACCGGCTCGAGCCGCCACATCCGGACTACCGGCCGCGCTACGACTACGCGGGCATGCCGGTGCCGATCGACGGCATGCCGATCGTGCTGCGCCCGCTGCGCTGATCAGGCCAGTGAGTCGATGGCAGCCTGCAGCTTGGCGGTCACCTCGTCGGCCACCGGCTGCAGTTCGGGCTGATCGGTCACCTGCACGAGCAGCTGCGGGTTCATCGCCTCGACCAGCACGGTGCCGTCCTCGGCCGGATTCTCGCGCACCACGACGTTGCACGGCAGCAGCAGCCCGATCTGGCGGTCGATGCCGACCGCGCGGCGGGCCAGCGGCGGGTTGCACGCGCCCAGGATGAGGTAGTCGCCGAGTTCGTCACCGGCGTCGCGGCCGAGCTTCGTGGTCAGCGTGGCCTTCATGTCGATCTCGGTCAGCACGCCGAAGCCCTGCGCCGCCAACGCCCCCCGGGTCCGTGCGACGGCGTCGGCGAACGGCGCCCGCACCGTGGTGGACAGCGCGATGCTCATGCCAGCGCCAGGAAGAGCTTCTCCAGCTCCGCCTCGGTCATCGGGGCGTTGCCGTCCGCCGCGGCGCCGATGACGCATTCCCGCAGCCCGGTGGCCACGATCTTGAACCCGGCGCGGTCCAGCGCGCGCGAGACCGCGGCCAGCTGGGTCACGACGTCCTTGCATTCCCGGCCCTGCTCGATCATCGAGATCACGCCGGCCAACTGACCCTGCGCGCGGCGCAGCCGGTTCAGGACCGCGGCGATGGCATCCTCGTCACCAACCATTGGGGGCACCCTCCTTCGGGACTATGCGGCAAGCTTACCCGCCGGGGTATAACGCGGTGCCCCGTGATTTCATCCCGACTCAGCGCGCGGTGACGGCACCGCGCTGGTCCAGTACCCGCCGCAGCGGGCAATGCCCCCAGTGGGCGCAGGCGAAGGACATCCCCGCGGCGGCGGCGGTGAGCGCGGCCAGCGCGATGCCCACCCGCGGATCGATCTCCTCGCCCAGCACGACCGAGGCCATGACCAGCACGAACCAGCCGAAGGCCTTGCGCAGGGTGGCCGGCTGCACGTACGAGGTCAACCGCCCGCCGATCACGCTGCCGACCACCGCGGCGGCGGTCACCATCGCGGCCAGCTTCCAGTCGATCTGTTCGCTGGCCAGATGCCCGGCGAAACCGGCGAAGGACTGCATGGAGATGACGACCAGGGAGGTGCCGACGGCGACCGGCATCGGCAACCCGCCGAGCAGCGCCAGCGCGGGCACCAGCAGGAATCCGCCGCCGGCCCCGACGAGTCCGCTGATCAGCCCGACCGCGGCACCCTGCAGCACGATCTTGGCCACCGGCAGCGGTCCGGCCGACTCGTCGGCGACGTCCTTGCGGCCGCGCAGCATCGCGACGGCGGCGGCGATCATGATCCCGGCGAAGGCGATCAGCAGCAGCGTGCCCGGGACGAACCGGGCCAGCCGGCCGCCGCCGTAGGCCCCGGCCATCGCCGCCGCGCCGAACACCGCGGCGACCTTCCAGCGCACCCGGCCGGCCCGGGCATGGGTGATCGCGCCGACCGCGCTGGTCACGCCGACCACCAGCAGCGAGGTGGCGATGGCCGGCTTGGCGTCCATGCCCGCGACATATGCGAGCAACGGCACGGTCAGGATCGAGCCGCCGCCGCCGAGCAGGCCCAGTGAGATGCCCACGAAGACGGCCAGTGCGATGGTGAGCACGATCATGGCGTGCGGTGCTCCGTTTCGACTCGGTTGATACCCTCGGGGGTATGATGCTGTTATCATAAGCATACCCAAGGGGGTATCCGCAAGGCCGGAATAGAAATACCCATGGGGGTATTTAGGAATGTGGATGAACCACCCCGACCGAAAGGACACCATCATGACCACCGTCGCCCTGGGCTTCGAGGACTTCGAGTCCACGATCACGGAGAAGCCGATCGTGCTGGTCGACTTCTGGGCCTCCTGGTGCGGCCCGTGCCGCGCCTTCGGCCCGATCTTCGACAGGTCGGCGCAGGCGCACCCCGATGTGGTGCACGCCAAGGTCAACACCGAGGCCGAGCAGGAACTCGCCGCGGCGTTGCAGATCCGCTCGATCCCGACGATCATGGCGTTCCGCGAGGGCGTTCTGGTCTACAGCCAGCCCGGCGCCATGCCCGCACCGATGCTCGAGGAGCTGATCACCAAGGTCAAGGACCTCGACATGGAAGAGGTACGGGCCTCGATCGCCGCGCGCCAGGCCGGCGCATCCGCCTGACCGTCAACAACCAACAGGAGCCGTCATGTGTTATCCCGTCGAATGCCCGCGCTGCCACAAGACCACCTGGGCCGGTTGCGGTGAGCATGTGGCCGAGGTGAAGGCCTCGGTGCCGCCCGCGCAGTGGTGTTCCTGCAACGCCAACGCCCCGGCGCGCTGAGCCTCACGAGCTCCCGGTGAGCTTGCGCCGGACGGCGCCGACCTCCCGGGCGACGGTGCGGATCGTGGCCCGTTCCTGCGGGGCGAGTCCCGACATCGACACCGTGTCGTCGACGGGGCCGCCCGCCAGCCATGGCGCCGTCCGGCGGCTCCACCTGATCCGCGACAGCGCCCCGTAGCAGTCGCACAGCGTGGACGCGTCGTCGGTGTCGATGACCGATCCCGCCGCCGCATGGTTGAGGCGGTCGGTGGTCGACAGGGCGTGCGAACCGGCCGACAGCGCACCCCAGCGCGCGATCTTGACGATCGGGTCGATCACCGCCGCCTCGAGATCCGCCCGGTCGTCCTGGGTCGCCAGGATCCGCAACCGTGACGGAATGCCGGCGCGCACCGAGGCGGCGTCCCGCAGCATCGCGGTGCGCGCCGCGGCATGACGCCGGGCCGCGGCGATCACCATGGGCCGCAGCCGTTCGCCGCGGGCGGCCTCGGTGACGCTCCAGGCGTCGGCGAGCAGACCGATCATCACCACACCACGGTCCGCGGCCGGGTCGGCCGCCCACCGTTCGATGCCGTCCTCCCAGCTGACGTCCCGGCGGCAGAACCGGGACCTGCTCGCCAGCACACCGTGGCCGTCGAGGGGCAGCCCGCACCGCTCCAGCACCGCATGCACATCGGCGGCGAGCACCAGCGCCCGCGCCTTGCCCGCGTCGTCGACGTCGTCGGACAGCGAGACCAGGGTCTCCAGGCGCGAACCCGGGACGGCCTCGCCGCGCCCGACGGCGCCGGAGACGAACCAGGTCCAGGCCGGTGCCTCGGCGCGGCCCACCAGCCGCGCGACCGTCGCAACCGTCGTCCGCATCGCCTCCGACCAGGCCGCCGCCAGCGCCGGAGTCGGGGTGGCGCGCCGATCCCATTCGGCGGCCACCGCCGCCCGCGCCCGCCCCAGCACGGCCTGTAGCGTCGCCTCGTCGGGCGCAGCATCGATCTCGGCGATGGTCGCGACAATGCCCCCGCGGGGCGGCTCGTCGGCGGACATGACCATGATTCTCACCCCCAACCGCCGCCGCGGCAGCCGGATCAGGTGAACGGGTTGTCGCCGGCGGCGACCCGCCCACCCAACTCGATCAGCCGGTTGGCCGAATCGTGCAGGCGCTCACCGGCTTCCCGGTGCGCCTGCCCGACGAGGTAGCGCGAGTAGGTCCCCTCGATCACGATCGCGAGCTTGAAGCAGGCCATCGCCACATACCAGTCCAGGTGTCCGACGGGCCTGCCGCCGGCGTCGGTGTAGGCCGCCACCAGTTCGGTGCGGCTGGGCAGACCACCGAGTGCGGCCAGTTCGCGCCCGGCGTTGATCGGGTCGGGGTCGTGCGGCCAGCACACCAGGATCCAGCCCAGGTCGAGCAGTGGATCGCCGATGGTGCACATCTCCCAGTCGACGAACGCGGCCACCTCGGGCACGTCGCGGCGCAGCAGGGTGTTGTTCAGATGCGCGTCACCGTGCATGATCCCGGGTTCGCCGTCGGGTGGGCGGTTCTCCTCGAGCCAGCGCGCGAGCCCCTCGACGGCCAGCGACTCGGGGCGGTAGCGGTCGTTCCGGTAGCTCTCGAGCAGGGCGAGGAAGTTCGGAACCTGGCGGGCCAGAAAGGATCCCGGGCGCTGCAGCGCGGCCAGCGGCCGCCCCCGCCACGGTGCCCGGCTCAGGTCGGCGAGCGCGGCGGCGTAGTTCAGGCCGACCTGGTGCCGCAGCCGCGGGTCGTGGTAGGCCGGGGCGACCTCGGTGGCCGGGTTGAAGCCGGCCACGTCCTCCATCAGGTAGAAGGCGACGCCGAGGACGTCGAGATCCGCACAGGCCGCGACGATCTCGGGGTGCGGCGCGGTGCCGCCGGCCAGCGTGCGCAGCACCGCGATCTCGCGCAGCATGGTCCGGTTGCTGTTGGGCCGCGGGTGTGGGGGCGGCCGGCGCAGCACCAGCGGGCGGCCGTCGACCCGGAGCCGGACCACGACGTTCTGGGTGCCGCCGGCCAGCGGCTCGACATCGCTCACCCGCGAGCCGACGCCCCGCGCGCGCACCCAGGCGTTCAGCGCGCCGACGGCCGCGTCGTCGAGGGTACCGGTGACGGTCAGCAGATCCTCGGGAGTTGTTCGCCCAGTTCGCGTTCGATGACCCGGGTCGTGCCGAACGGGGTGCGCCCGACCACCATGCCCGGGTGCTCGGCAACGGCGCGGCCGATGATCGCCGCCCCCGCGCCCTCCGGGCGCGAGCGCATGGCCGCGAGCACCGCCTCGCTGTGCGCCGGGTCGACGAAGGCGACCATCTTGCCCTCGTTGGCCACCTGCAGGGGGTCCAGGCCCAGAAAGCCGCACGCCGACGCGACGGCGTCGGGGATCGGGATGGCGTGCTCGTCGAGTTCGACGCCGATGCCCGCCGCCCGGGCGATCTCCACGGTCGCGGCCACCAGCCCGCCCCGCGTGGGATCGCGCAGGGCGTGCACGGCATTCGGGTCGGGCGCCGCGGCCAGCATCGCCGCGACCAGGCGGTGCAGGGGTGCGCTGTCGGTGGTGACGGTGGTGCCGAAGTCGATCCCCTCCCGCACGCTCATGATGGCCACCCCGTGCTCGCCGACGGCACCCGAGACGATGACGTGATCGCCCGAGCGCGCCTGCTCGGGGCCGATGCGCACCCCCGCGGGCACCACGCCCACGCCGGCGGTGTTCACGAAAAGCCCATCGGCGCCGCCCTTTCCGACCACCTTGGTGTCGCCGGTGACGATGCCGACCCCCGCGTCGGCCGCGGCCTTGCCCATGGTCTGCGCGACGGTGCCGAGCACCTCGAGTTCCAGCCCCTCCTCGAGGATGAAGCCGGCGGTGAGCGCCAGCGGCTGCGCCCCGCTGCAGGCCAGGTCGTTGATGGTGCCGTTGACCGCCAGGTCGCCGATGTTGCCGCCCGGGAAGAACAGCGGGTTCACCACATAGGAGTCGGTGGTGAGCGCGATCTGGCCGGCACCGACGGCCAGCAGCGCGGAGTCGCGGGCCGGCCCACCGGACGGGCCGAAGGCGGGCAGGAAAAGGTTCTCGATGAGTTCCTCGGACAGGATGCCGCCGCCGCCGTGGCCCAGCACTATGCGCTTGGTCTCGCGCAGCGGCAAGGGGCAGACCCAGTCCGTCGGGTCCGGCACTGCCGATCCCCAGGTCGCTTCGCTCCTGCCCGCCGGATCAGACACCGGCCGCCGTCTCCAGCCGCCGGAACTGGTAGTAGGCGGCGCAGGCGCCCTCGCTGGAGACCATGGTGGCGCCCAGCGGGGTGCGCGGTGTGCAGCTCTTGCCGAACGCCGGGCACTGGTTGGGCTTCAGCAGGCCCTGCAGCACCTCGCCGCTGTGGCATTCGGCCGACTCCTCGACCTGCAGGTGGCCCACCCCGAACTTGAGTTCGGCGTCGAAGGCGGCGTACCGCGGCGACAGCGTCCAGCCGGATCTCGGGATCATGCCGATACCGCGCCATTGCCGATCGGTCACGGTGAACACGTCGGCCAGCGCCTGCTGCGCGACGGTGTTGCCTTCCGCACTGACGGCGCGCGGGTAGGCGTTGCGCAACTCGGCCTTGCCGTCCTCGAGCAGCTCGACCACCTGCCGCACCCCCTCGAGCAGGTCCAGCGGCTCGAATCCGGTCACCACGATAGGCACCCCGTACTGCTCGACCAGCGGCCCGTACTCCGAGGTGCCCATCACCGTGCACACGTGCCCGGCGGCCAGGAACCCCTGCACCCGCTTGGTGGGCGAGCTCAGGATCGCGGTCATCGCCGGCGGCACCAGCACATGC
>JAGQTW010000365.1 GCA_020438785.1 Mycobacterium sp.
GCATCCAGATGCTGGCGGTGGTGACGTGCGCCCACAGCGCCAGCAGGTCGTAGTACCAGCCGAACGGCGCTTCGGGGGTGCCGAACCAGCGGTAGTAGTTGGCCATGTAGCCGGCGTGCTCGGACACCCGCGCCATGGTCAGGATGTAGCCGTCGTCGGAGGTGTTGGCGCCCACGAAGTGCCACCAAACCAGCACGGCGAGCACCAGGGCGTCCAGACCGGTCAGCGACCACCATCTGCTGGGCAGGAACCGTCGGTGCCGCATGCCGTCGGCGGTGTCCAGGACGTGCAGCGCGATCAACGCGACGACGGTCAGCACCACCCCGAGCACCATCGCGACCATCTTCAGCACCGTCGGGGCGCTGCTGTAGCGGGTGTCGATCGTCGCCGAGAAGCTCAGGCCGTCGGGCGCGGGGCCGGACAGGTCGGTGAAGACCCCGACGATCTGCGGCCGGAAGTCGTAGCCCCCGCGCCTGCCCTTCAGGGCCGCGCCGGGGTCGTCGCTGTCGGCGCCCTTGGTGAGTCCGACGAACTCGGCGGTCACCTCGTCGGCGTGCGCGACGAACGTCAGCCTCTGACAGGCCGGGCTGAGGACCTGGGACAGCGGCGCGACCGCAACCGGGGTGTTGCGCACGACGACCACCAGGTCGTCGTTGGCGCGCTGGATCAGCAGGCCGCGGTCGACCGCCTTGGGTGCCTGCTTGGGGACGGTGGACAGCAGCACCGTCTTGCCCGGCCCGTCGAGGCCGGCGGCGGCGCGGCACGGCACGCTGATGTCGAGGTCGGTCGCCACATAGCTGATCAGTGGGGCGGTGACGCTGTTCAGGACGCCGTTCTGCGGCCAGTTCAGCTGCGCGGTGGTTTGGGTGACCGGCAACAACGGCGTCAGCACCGCCAGCGCGGTGCCCAGCAGGCCGGCGACGACGGCGACCAGGCGAGCGGTTCGGTAATTCGCCCGCGTCTCGGTCACGGAGCTAGATGGTAATTGGCCGCCAGGCCGCACGATCAGCGACTGTTCCGGATGGCCAGCACGAACGGTCCGATGTTCTTGACCGTGAAATGCGGCCCGGCGAACAGGCCGGCGTCCAGGTCGACGGTGTAGCGGCGCACGTTGGGCTGGTTGGGGTAGACGTCGGTGGCCAGTCGCAGCGAGTAGGTGTCCGACGAGCCGGCCGGGCCGCCGCGCCGCATCAGGAACACCGTCGGCGCGGGCCACGGCAGCACGTCGAGGGCCTTGGTGAACTCGTCGGCGGTCTTGAGCCGGCCCCACGACTCGATCGCGGCGGCCCGCTTGTCGAACTCGGCGAGCGGGTTGGCGTAGTGCGAGGTCAGCCCCTGGAAGCCGTAGTACGGGTAGTAGGACAGGAAGCTGTAGTCCGCGGTGAGCACGACGGTCTCGTTGCGCGGCCGGCCGGTGACCTGCCGGATCGCGGCGTCGATCTCCGGGTAGTACTTCTCGGCGCCGGGCGGTCTGCGGTCCCCGCGCTGGCCGTTGCCGTCGGTGTCGGTGTAGGCGACGTTGAGGTCCGGGCGCAGCACGTCCGGGATGTCCTGGCTGAACCCGATCGCGCCGATGAGCCCGATCGCCGCGGCGACCGGGACGATCCGCCGGCTCCAGCGGGCCGCCAGCGCCAGCGTCACCTCGATGAACCCGAAAACCCCCGCGGCGCAGAGCAATACGGTCAGGGTGGGCTGCAGCCGGAAGGACAGCAGGGTGGTGCCGGCCAGCGTGGTCAGCATCGACAGCAGCGACCACGCGTACAGCGACAGCACCCCGATGCCCAGCGCGGCCGCCCGGGTGGAACTGTGCGCCCGCCACACCAGCCAGAGCGTGCCGAGCATGCACAGGGCGCCCAGCAGGGAGAACTGCAGCATCGGGAACGTCAGCACGGCACCGTCGGCGGGCAGGTAGTGCTGGGCGCTGCCGGTGTCGCTGAGCGGAGATCCGGCCGCCCGCAACAGGAACGGCAGCCAGGTGATCGCCCCGAGCAGGCCGGCGGTCACCGCGATCACCGCCAGCCGCAGCAGCGGCTCGACGCTGCGCCGGGCGATGGCCGCCAGCAGCGCCATCACCACGACGGTGAACGCGGTGTAGGCCAGCAGCAATGTGTAGAAGGTGGCGGCGACGCCCAGGAACAGGCCGACGCCGACCACGGCCGCCCAGCCGCCGTTGCGGGTCCCCCCGCGCAGCCCGGACCAGGCCAGCACCAGCACCGGCGGGATCAGCACGGTGATGATCGCGCTGTACGGCTCCGGGGAGCTGTAGGCGATGGCGACCGCGGCGGTCGCGGTGGTGACGATCAGCGCGTACTCGAAACGGATCAGCGCCGCCCACAGCACCATCGCCAGCACCACTGCGACGGCGATCGAGGTGATGGCCCACGGCTTGAACATCTCCCAGGCCGGGGTGCCGGTGAGGGCGGCCGCGCGCCCGCCGAGCCAGAACCAGCCGGGCGGGTAGAACGGCGGCAGGCCCAGGTAGGTCATGTCGTGCAGGGCCGGACTGTCGGTGAGCCGGGTCAGGTACTCGGTGCGGAACTGCTGGTCCACCGAGATGCCGAACAGGTACAACCTGGTCGCGCCCAGCGGCATGCCGAGGGTGACCACCGTGAAGGCCGCCAGCAGGACGGCCGCGCCGATCCGCGCCACCCAGGCGTGGCCGCGGCGCCACAGCACGCCGACGCCGAGCAGCGCGACCAGGCAGCCGACCTGACCGACCGTGGTCAGCGCGTGCAACTGGTTCGACGACGGGTAGGCCGGCCATTCCACCTGTGCGATGGCGATCAGCGCGACGACGGAGACGCCCACCGCCACCGCGGCCGCCACGGCCAGTTGGCCGACGGTGGCCAGGGCGGTACGCATGCTCAGATCGGCAGCTTGCGGAAGATGGGCCGCGGGATGTGCCGCAGCACCGACATCAGCACCCGAACCTGCCCGGGCGCCCAGACCAGGTCCTTACCCTTCGCCGCCGAGGTCACCGCGAGCTCGGCGACGTCGTCGGCATTGACCGTGAACGGCGCCTCCTTGGCGCCGGTGGCCTTCCAGTGCTCGAGGGTGGTGGTGGTGCGCACCTGGCCGGGCCGGATCACCAGGACGTGAACCCCGTACTCCCGCAACGCTTCCCCGAGTCCGAGGTAGAAGCCGTCCAGTCCGGCCTTGGTGGAGCCGTAGACGAAGTTGGAGCGGCGCACCCGCTCGCCGGCCGCCGATGACATCGCGATGATCTGCCCGAAGCCCTGGGCACGCATCTTCTCGCCGATCAGCACGCCCACCGAAACCGCTGCGGTGTAGTTGATCTGGGCACTCGTCACGGCCTTGGCCTGGTTCTGCCACAGTTCCTCGGCGTCACCGAGGATGCCGAAGGCCACGATCGCGACGTCGACATCGCCACCGGACCAGGCCTTTTCGATGAGTGCGGGATGGCTTGCGGTGTCCAGGGCGTCGAAGTCGAGGTACTCCACCGACTTCGCGCCCGCGGCCTTGAGTTGGGCGATCGCGGCCTCGCGCTTGGGCGCGTTGGGCAGGTCGGCCAGGATGATCCGGGCGTGCGCGTCGCGCAGATAGCGCTCGCAGATCGCCAACCCGATCTCCGAGGTGCCGCCGAGCAGCAGAATCGTCTGGGGGTTACCCACGGCGTCAAGCACCATCTAGAGCAGCTCCAAGCGTCGGGCCATGTCGGAGGCGAACACCGCGTCGGGATCCACCTTGCGGCGCACCGCAATCCACTCGTCGATGCGCGGATACATGGCGTGGAAGGTATCGGCGGTGGTGCGGGAGTCCTTGGCGGTGTAGAGCCGTCCGCCGAACTGCAGCACCCGCCGGTCGAGTTCGGTGACGAACTCACTCAGGCCGGCCTTGATCGGGAAGTCCACGCAGACGTTCCAGCCGGGGATGGGGAAGCTCAGCGGCGCCCGGTTGCCGGGGCCGAAGAGCTTGAACACGTTGAGGAACGAGTAGTGCCCGGAGCGCTGGATGTCGACGATGATCGCCTTGAACTCGTCGACCGCCTCGGTGGGCACCACGAACTGGTACTGCAGGAAGCCGGCCGGTCCGTAGGCGCGGTTCCATTCCCCGAACATGTCGAGCGGGTGATAGAACTGTGTCAGGTTCTGCACCTTGCCGCGGTAGGTGCCCGACTTGCGGTACCACAGTTCGCCGATCGGGCCGAAGGTGTACTTGTTCGCCAGCCCGTTCGGGAAGATGTCGGGGAACGTGAGTAGTTGCGGCGCATCGAATTTCAGCGGATTGCGCTGCAGTTTCTCCGGCAGCTGGTCGAGCCGGGCCAGCGAGCCGCGGGAGATGGCGGCGCGGCCGAGTTTCGGTGGCGGGCTGATCGCGTCAAACCAGGCGCTGGAGTAGTTGTAGTTGGCCTCGCTGCCGTCGCTGTGGAAGGCGATCGTCTCGTCGAGGCTGGCGGTGACATCGCCGTCGGCGATGAAGTACGCGGTCTCGGTCGGGGTCATGGCGATGGTGGCACGCAGGATGATCCCGGTCAGCCCGTTGCCGCCGACGGTGGCCCAGAACAGGTCCGAAGACTCGCCGTCCGGGGTGATGGTGCGGACCTGGCCGTCGGCCGTGAGCAGGTCCATGGAGCGCACGTGGTTGCCGAAGCTGCCGGCGCTGTGGTGGTTCTTGCCGTGGATGTCGCAGGCGATGGCGCCCCCGACGGTGACCTGCCGGGTGCCGGGCAGCACCGGGACCCACAATCCCAGCGGGAGTCCCGCCTTCATCAACTGGTCGAGGTTCACCCCGGCGTCCACGTCGACGGTGCCGTCGTCGGCGTTGACCGAGTGGAGGCGGTGCAGGGCGGCCATGTCGACGACGAGGCCGCCGCCGTTCTGGGCGTTGTCGCCGTAGGAGCGGCCGAGGCCGCGCGCGATCACGCCGCGGTGCTTACCGTCGGCGGCCTGGGCCACCGCCTTGACGATCACCTCGGGATCGGGGGTCGACAACACCTCGGCCACGCTGGGCGCGGTGCGGCCCCAGCCGGTCAGCCGTTGCTTTGTCGTCGTGAATGACATCGTGACGAGGGTACCGTGCCCACCTGCCCGTTCACCTCAGCCGGAAGATCCAGGCCCTCTGCACGATGAAGTTGATCACCGTGGCGGTGCCCTGCGCGATCACGAAGGCGACCGGCACGCCCCAGGGCTGGCCCTGGAACTTCAGATAGAAGAGGTAGTTGATGCCGACCTGGACGCCGTAGGTCAGCGCGTAGAGCACGATCACGGCGATGAAGCGCGCCTTGCTGGCGGCGGCCTGGAACGTCCAGCGGCGATTGATCAGGTAGGCGGTCGTGGTGCCGGCGATGAAGCTGATGGTCTTCGCGACGTTGACCCCGGGGATGCCGAGGATGACCGCGTCGCGCAGCCCGAGGCGCAGCAGCAGCACGTACAGACCGAAGTCGACGACGGCAGATAGTCCGCCGGTGACGACGAACCGCACCACTTGCGTTTTGAGGCTCAGCGGTGCGACCGGACCGGTATCGGACATCGCCGGAAGCTTACTGATCCCCGGGTCGCTTCGCTCCT
>JAGQTW010000036.1 GCA_020438785.1 Mycobacterium sp.
ACCATGCCGGCCAGCGCCAGGCCCAAACCCAGTGTGCCGCTGCTGGACTCGATGATCCGGGCTCCGGGGCGCAGGTCACCCCGAGCCTTTGCTCGGGCGACCATGTGCATGGCCGGTCGGTCCTTGATGCCGCCGGGGTTGAAGCCCTCCAACTTGGCCCAAAACCCCCGTTCGTCATCGGTGAAGGGGGCAGCGACGCGCAGCACCGGGGTGACGCCAACCGTCGCTGCGAGGGTGCCGGTGGGGTCCGGCCGATCCAACTGAGGGTGCAAAGGGTGAACGGGAAGAACAGATGTCATCAGGGGATTCGCTTCCTCGGACAGGCCGCGATCCAAATGCGCGGCCGCTGACGTGGACGGCAGTCACCGACGGAACACCCCCGTTTCAGGGACGTGTTCGGTCTGCGCCTATCCGATCAGCGGCGAGCGATGCAAAGCCGGGCCAGAACATCCTGGCCCGTAAAAACAACAACCGGCGTCCGTGGTGGATCACGGCCGACAGAAAGGGAATACCGCGGTGACAGCTCCCACAGCAGGGCCAGCGCGAACACCAGTCCCACCGCGATCAACGCGGTGCGCACCCGCGAAGCCGTGATGTCACCAACAGAGTCCGGGTTGCCCTGGATCGCCGCCGCGCCGATGTGTTCATGGTCCACCGCGGCGAGATGGTCGAGGTCGCCGTCGGCGGACACGTGGTGGTCGACAACCGGCAGAGCGGGACCGGCCGTGAGAGCGGGTGAACCGGCGAACAGGGCGACGACGAACGCCAACCCGATCGCCAACCACAGCCTGGCGCTGCCCGGCCCTCCTACAGCACGCATGATGTCGCCGACTTTAGCAGCGGATCGGCGGGGAACGAGTGCGCGACGGAATCGACTCACAGTCGTTATCCGGCTTCCCGCCGGTTTCGGCTGCGGCACCTCAGGTGGCCGTCGACTGGTAAGTCTGCAGCTGGCGGCGGCGGCTGACCAAACCGATGAGGGGCCAGACGGTTTCGGCTTCGGCGTATCCGACCATGAACAGTGCGGTCTCGAATCCCTCCCGGCCGACGGCAAGAAATGACAGGCTTGCCACGGCCACCGCGCCGGTTTCCAGCGCCCGCGACATTCCTGACTTCAGTTCACCGGACAGCCCCGCCGAGGCGCGGCGCATCCACAGCACCATCGAGGTGACGATGGCGACGGCGACCAGGGAGGCGATGCCGGCGATCGCCTCGGCGGTCAGCCCGCTGAGGCCGTACGCGCCGTAGCGGATTCCCAGAAATACTGCGAGGGTCATCGCGACGGCGCCGCTGACGCCGAGCCAGACCCACCGCAGGGCGTCGCGGCGGTTTGACTTGACCAGGAAGGCCACCAGAACCATCACGACCATGCTGGCTTCGAGGCCTTCACGCAGTCCGATCAGCCCGCTGCCCACCAGTTGGGCCGAGACGCGGGGTCCGGCCAGAGCGATGTCAGCAGCCCACAGGCCGCTGAGGAGTCCTGCCGACATCGCGCCACCTCAAAAGTTATGGTTGCCTAACCTAAAATGGACGTTAGTGCCACGACGTATCGCGACGCAAGCCGGACCGATTCTTTGGGTGATTGGCACGCGGTGCGTAGGGGCGGAAGACCCCGTTTGATCGGCGTCTCGGGCGTGCCGGGGCGAGCGGCCGCCGGTGTGGTGGCCGAGGTGCCGGTTGTGCCTACGCCTGCAGCGGACCGGGTTGTTTGCGTCGTCGGAGGGCGGTGTGTCCGGCAGAGAGTTGAACAGCACACCGCAACGTTCCCAGAACACCGCCTCGGGGCTACCCGGCGTGCCCGGCCCTTGCAAGATATGCGCACGCGCTGGGCACGCCGGGCGCGAGGCCGGGCCGGACGGGTCAGCCGTGGCCGATGGGCGGGCAGTTCATCGGCATGTCGCCGTTGTTCTGGGGGGCCTGGTTGAGGCCGCCGAGCTGTCCGGGCCGCGTCAGCGGGTTGCCCGCGCCGGGGTCGGGCCCGGCCGGTGGCATGGCCATGTCGCTGCAGTCGGTGGTGGGCTCGGCGAGGGCGGGCGCGGCGGTGCCGAGCATCAGCGCGGACACGCCGACGCCGGCGGCCGCGGTCAGCGTTGCGATTGCCCTCATCGGGGTATTTCTGGTCATCACCGTCAACCTTCCGTCGTTTTCTGCGGTGCAACGTCATTGCCCGGCGCGGTGGCTGGACTTTCTGTCGCTTTTCTGTGAAGAAACGGTGTAGGTGCGCCCGGCGGCGACGGCGGGTCCGGAGCGGGCCGGCGGGGTGTGAGTATGGAGTTAGGTTTCGATGATGCGGGTCACGTAGGGCGTCATGCCGTCGGTCCGTACCGGTGAGACTTTCACGGGCACGCCGGTCTGTTGGGCCTCAAGCATTTGGCCGCCGCCGAGGTAAATCGCTTCGTGTTGGGCCCCTTCGGGTCCCCAGAAGAGCAGGTCTCCGCGTTTTGCCTGGGACGGCGGGACCTTGCGTCCGGCGTTGTACTGGTCTCCCGACCATCGGGGCAGCAGGACTCCGACTCCGGCGAATGCGTAGCGGGTCAGACCGGAGCAGTCGAATCCGACGGTGTCGGCGCCGGAGTCGACGCCGGTGCTGGGGCCGGTGAGGCTGCCACCGCCCCAGGAGTAGGGGACGCCGATCTGGGTTCCGGCGCGCCGGATCACATACTCGATGGCTTGCGGGCCGTAGACGCGGTTTCCGCTGAGCACCGGCTTGGCATCTGCGGGGGCCAGGCCCAGCGCGGCCAGGAACTTATGCCCCATGTCCATGGTGACCTGTGCGGCGTGGGCGCCGGCCTGCAGCGAGGCGTTGGCGATCGCGACGGGGTCACCCGGGGCGCCTGCGCTCAGGACATGGGGCAGGGTCGGATCCCAGGGGTTGCCATTGGGTTCGGCGCGTGCCAGAGACGCCGGCGCCAGAAGCAAGGCCGCCGTCACCAGGCATCCGAGCATGGCCGATCGCCTGCTGGCTCCGCGACTGGGCGTCGTGGCGGTGGTGTCCGAGAAAAGCGTCATCAGCCCCCGTCGCCTTGTTCCGGTTCCACTCATGGCTGCCGCCCTGCTTCCTGTGTAACTACGTGTAGGTCAAGTACTGAGCTGGTGCGTACTACACCGAAACGTACATCACTTCTGTCACATCAGTAACACCTGTCACAGAATTACATGTGTGTAATTTGTTGTGCCCTTGGGCTTTTCGGCCCCCGCAGTCCGGTTGCGGGGGCCGAAGCCCTGCGCGAGATTTACCGTCTCCGGTGGCCTGAGGGGCCGCCCGCCGCACGGCCCGATGCCGCCGCGCCGGGTGTTGCCGCTGGGGGCGATCCCGCGTGCGATGGCGCCGAGCGTGATTGCGCCGGGTGGGGAGTGGGCGTGGAATTGTGGCCCGGGGCGCTGTGGCACCCGGGCGCGCGCTTGTTGAGGGGCACACCCGATCCTGGGCGCGTCTGGCAGGTGCCCCCGCCCGGTGCGCCGTGTGACGCGCTGTGGGTGGCTCCGGCTGTTCCGTTGCCGACCATCAGCAAGGTCGCTGCGGCGACCGACGCGGCACCGGCACGGGCGATCATTGAGAGTTGGGGACGCACGGTCGCTCCTTTTCTGCCGACCTTGGCCGGCTGTGGTGATACGGCGTTTCCAGAGGGGCCTGTGGGGGCAGACCTGTGGTTTCGCCGATCGGGTTATCTACGTAGTAGGTACGTACGTAGACGCAACGTATGTCACTCTGGTCACTCGCGAAACAGCGGTGGCGTCAAGAGATGGCCACGGTATGGTCACGGCTCACCGGGTACCGGTGGTGTCGCAGGGGCCTTTCCTGAACCCGGGGATACGGTGTCACCACTGCGCGCCATTGCATGTCTGCTCGACCGGTGTGCCGCGGGTGACGATAGGAGATGCGTTGCAGCAGAGGGGTTTTGGTGATCTCGAGGCGGTCGTAATGGATCGCTTATGGAATCACGGTCAGCCGGTGACGGTGCGTGAGATCTTCGATCAACTCGTCGATGATCGCCAGATCGCCTACACGACGGTGATGTCGACGATGGACAATCTGCACCGCAAGCAATGGCTCGAGCGCGACCGTGCCGGCAAGGCTTACCGGTACTGGCCGACGATGACCCGCGAGGAGCGATCAGCCGGGCTGATGCGGGCCGCGATCGAGGTCGGCGGCGATACCGACGTCGTCCTGACGCACTTTCTGCAACAGATGAGCGCCGACGATTCCGCCCGGCTGACACAAGCCTTGCAGCGCCTGATCGCCGACGGGGCGCAACGGTGAGCGCTGCGGCGTTGCTGCTCCTCTACGCCGCGGGGCTGACGTGGTTGTGCCCGCCGGTTCTGGACCGCATCACCTGTCGCGGTGTTGCGCCGCGCCTGTCGGTGGCCGCGTGGGTGATCGCCATCATCACCGCGCTGGCGGCGTGGGTGACCGCCCTGGCCGGTGTGATGTCCGCCGTGGCCCGCAGCGTCGTTGACGGATCAGCGGTCAGCTTCTGCGTGGAATTGGTCGGAGGGCGCTATCCGCCCGTCGTTGTCGTTCCCGCCGCGGCGGCCGGTGCCGCCGTCCTGGCACTTGCCCTCACCGCATTCGTTGGGCGGCGAATGGTCCTGGGATTCCTACGCATTCGTCACCGCAGCGGCGAGTACGCCCGTTCGGCTCGCATCATCGGAACCCCCACCGGTCGGGCAAATGTGGTGGTTGTGTCATCCAGCCAGCCGGCCGCGTATTGCGTGGCCGGACGTCCTCACGCCATCGTGATCACCAGCGCGGCAATGCAGCACCTGAATCGTCGGCAACTGGCCGCGGTACTGGCCCATGAGGACGCCCACATCCGGGGTCGCCATCACCTGTTGCTCATGGTGATGCGCGCGATGGCCGATGCCCTGCCAGGGCTGCCGTTGTTCACCGGCGGGGTCGCCGCCACCCGGCGGCTGCTGGAAATGTGCGCCGACGATGCGGCGGCTCGCCGCCACGGGATTCGACCGTTGGTGGAGAGCCTGGCCAGCCTGGCGAAATACCCTGCGACCGCGGTGCGACTCGGCGCCGCCGATACCGCGGTCGCGGCCCGGGTGGCGCGATTGGCCAGCCGCGCTGATCGCCGGAGACTGTGGGGCCACCGGATCACGTTGACCGCGACCATCGGCGGCACGGTCATCGCGCCGGCACTGATAGGTCTGTTCTGCGGCGGATAGCGCGGTCGCGTCCTACCCGGGTGCGTGGTAGGTCTGCAGTTGACGGGCCCGCCAATGTTGGATCGTCTCGGCGATGCGGTCGGGGTCGTCGGCGACGATGAGCAGTTCGACATCCTCGGCAGAAACCATCCCACCGTCGAGCAGACGGGAGTGGATCCACTTCTGCAGCCCGCTCCAATGATCGGATACCGCCAAAATGACGGGGAAATGGCGGATCTTCTCGGTCTGGATGAGCGTCAGCGCCTCAAAGAGTTCATCGAGTGTTCCGAAGCCGCCGGGGAACACCACGAACGCCGACGCGTAGCGGATGAACATCAGCTTCCGCACGAAGAAATAGCGGAAATGCAGCGATAGGTCGACGTAGGGATTGACCCGCTGCTCGTGGGGCAGCTCGATGTTCAGGCCGATGGACCGCACGCCGGCATCACGCGCGCCCCGATTGGCCGCTTCCATGATTCCGGGACCGCCTCCGGTGATGATGTCGAATCCCCGGGCGCCGAGGCTGGCCGCGAGTCTGCGCGCCAGGCCGTAGTGCGGGTGGTCCTGCGGTGTGCGTGCCGATCCGAAAATCGAGACCGCATTGGAGACTGAGGCCAAGGCGGTGAAGCCGGAGGAGACCTCATCTCTGATGCGCATCACCCGCTCGGGGTCGTTGTCGGCGAAGTGCGGGTATCCCGGGCCAAGACAGCAGAGCAGTTCTTCGTCGGCGGTGGCGGGGACGTGGGGCGAATCGGGATTCCGCATCGCACTGATCATCCCATGCCCGCTCGGCGTGCCGTGGAACACTGGGAGCCGAAATAGCTACTATTTACGTTAGTACTAAGTTAATACGTAATTATGGGAGTCGTGATCTGATGGAAGCCAATCGCAAGCCGCGGGTGCGGGAGACCTCCTTGTACACCGACGCCTACCGCCGTGACCGCCGGCGGCGTGTCTTGGGGTGGCTGCTCGTCGGAGTCGGCTCGGTGATGGGGGTGGTTCATCTGCTGACACACCTGGGGCGCTGGCAGATCATCGGCCTTCAGGATCTGCTGCTGGGTTACCCCATGGCCGCGGTGCTGGTTCTGGCGGGGTTCATGGTGGTGGGGTCCTCGGCTCAGTCCTTCCGCTAGTCGGGTATCCGCTTGCAGGGCGGCGCATCGGCGGGGTCGGGCCCGGGTATCCGATCCACATGGCCACGCAGGTTCGCGACGGTGGTGTTCGGTGGGGTGCGGCCCGGCGGATCCGCCAGATTGAACAACCCGCAGTGGTCACGGCGCGGTGATCTTTGATATGGACTGGCCGGGCCGGGCGCCTACGCGATCGCCACGGCCGCCACCGCCCACCGCGGGACGGAGTGGTCACCGACACGGCGACTATGCACGCCGCCGCCTGGAAGGCGCTGTTCGACCAGATGCTGGCGCTGATCGGGCGCCATCGGGTTCCGCCGTTCGATCCGGTCGGCGACTATCGGGCGCACGTCGACGGGCGTAGTCGAGAAGACGGCGTGCGGGTGTTTCTGGCCGCTCGCGGACTGGCGGTTCCCGAGGGTGCTCCCGGTGACGCCCCGGACCGGATCACCGTCTACGGTCTGGCCGCCCGCAAACAACAGAATTTCGAGGAGTTGCTGGCCAGCGAGGGGGTGACGGTCTTTCCCGACGCTCGCGAGTTGCTGGCCGACCTACACGATCGAGGCGTGCCCACGGCGTTGGTGACGGCAAGCCGCAACAGCGCCGCGGTCCTCGACGCAGCCGGCATCACGCAGCTGTTCACGGTACGTGTGGATGGCGCCGATGCGCTGCGCCAGTCATTCGCGGGCAAGCCGGATCCGGCGATGTTCACCGAGGCGGCCCGACGGTTGTCGGTGCCGCCCTGCGACGCAGTGGTGTTCGAAGATGCCGTCGCAGGTGTCCGCGCAGCCGTCACGGGCGGGTTCGGGCTTGTTGTCGGAGTCGACCGCGTCGGCTCCGGTGACCAGCTGCGGCAGGCCGGCGCGGATGAGGTGGTCACCAGGATCGTCGACGAGCCGATGCATGCGCGGGCTCGAGTGCGAACCTCGCCGGCATGGTGCGGGGGAGCGGAGATTCCCGACCAGGACGCGTGGAAGCTGGTGTATCAGCATTTCGACCCGGTGGAGGAGGGCACCCGGGAGGCGCTGTGCACCCTCGGTAACGGGTATTGGGCCAGCCGAGGTGCCGCCGCAGGGGCTTGCGCCGGAGATGTTCATTATCCGGCAACGTATTTCGCCGGCGTGTACAACAGGGTGAGGTCCACCGTGGGCGGGCGTGCCACTGAGACCGAACACCTCGTCAATGCTCCGGACTGGACCCATTTCGTCGTTCGCCACCCCGAGGGGGATGCGCTGGTGCCCGGGTCGGCACAGATGATTTCCCACCGCCAGGAACTCGATGTGCGCTGCGGTGTGCTCACCAGGATCAACCGCTACGGTGACCCATCGGGACGCATCCTTCGGATCACCTCCCGCCGTCTTCTATGCATGAGCGCAACACAGCTGGCGGCCGAGGAGTTCACGGTCGAGGCCGAAAACTTCTCGGGCACCGTCATTGTCGAGTCGGGGGTCAACGCACGGGTATCCAACCGGAACGTCGCCGCCGATCGGCACCTGTCGCACACCCACCTCAATCCGATCCGCACGACCGGCATCGACTCCGAGACGATCCTTGCCCGGGTGAGCACCCGCCAGTCCGGGATCGGCATCGCCATTGCAGTGCGCACCCGCGTCGGGCAAACCGGCACGGTCATCGGCCGCGAGCGGATTCTTCACCGCGACTATGGAACTGACCTGCTGACCATCGCCCTCCAACGGGGTCGGCCACTGAGCGTGGAGAGAACCGCGGCGGCCGCCACATCCAGGGATCGCGGGATCTCAACGGCTGCCCTGGCCTCAGCACGCACCATCGCCGAGGCGCCCGGATTCGACACCCTGCTGGCTGATCACATCCAGGCATGGGCGCAGTTGTGGGACCGCTTCGGGATCGGCCTGGCAGCCGACGCGCCAATCGCACTGGCTCTGAACCTGCACATTTTTCATGTCCTCCAGACCGCTGCGGCGGCATCAGCGGACCTTGACGCCGGGCTTCCGGCCCGCGGCCTGCACGGAGAGGGATACCGCGGCCACGTGTTCTGGGACGAACTGTTCGTGTATCCGATGCTGACCCTGCGGTGCCCGGAGCTGACCCGCTCATTGCTGCTTTATCCGCTATCGAAGGCTGCCCGAAGCGAGGGCAGCCGCCCGCCGCGCCGGGCTGCCCGGCGCGCTGTTCCCGTGGCAGTCGGGAAGCGACGGACGCGAGGAGACCCCCGCGTACCTGCTGAACATTCGGGATGGCAAATGGTTGCCGGACAATTCATCTCGCCAGCAGCATGTGGGTCTGGCAGTCGCGTACAGCATTTGGCAGTACTACCAATCAACCGCTGATATCGGATTTCTCGCCGACTACGGCGCCGAGGTGATCGTCGAAGTCGCCCGGTTCTTCGCCGGCCGGGCGGTCCACGACCCCGCCGATGACCGATTCGACATCATCGCCGTGATGGGACCCGACGAATTTCACGATGGCTACCCCGACGCACCGGGACAAGGACTGCGCACCAATGCCTACACCAACGTCCTCACCGCTTGGGTGCTGGCCCGCGCCCAAGAAACGGTGGCCTTGCTGGGACAGCGGGATTGCCACGCGCTGTGGCGGCGATTGGGGCTACAGTCCGACGAGCTGACCCATTGGCGGCGCGTGGGTTCACGGCTGCGCATCGACTTCCACGACGGAGTGATCAGCCAGTTCCACGGCTATGACCAGCTGGACGAGTTCGACTGGACGGCCTACCGGAATCGTTACGGCAACATCGGGCGGCTGGATCTGATCCTGGCAGCCGAAGGTGACAGCACCAACCGCTACAAGTTGTCCAAACAGGCCGATGTCCTGATGTTGTTCTATCTGTTCTCCGCAGAAGAGCTTCGCGCCCTGTTCGAGCATCTCGGCTACTCCCTTCCCGCCGAGATAATTCCGCGCACTGTCGGCTACTACCTGGACCGCACCAGCCACGGATCGACCCTGAGCAGGCTGGCGCATGCCTGGGTTCTGGCGCGCACCGACCGGCGGGCGTCGTGGTCGCTGTTCGCCGAGGCGCTGCACGCCGATCTCGCCGACGCCCAGGGCGGTACGACCCGCGAGGGAGTGCACCTCGGCGCGATGGCGGGCACCGCCGATATGGTGATGCGCTGCTACGCAGGCGTTGAGACGCGCGACGACAGGTTGCTGCTGCACCCTGTTCTTCCTGCTGAACTCACGAACGTCACTTTCATGCTCCGCTATCGAGGACAGCCGATCGACGTCGAACTGGGCCGGGATCGCGCCAGGGTCTTTCTGCGACCGTGCGCGGCAGTACCGGTCCGGGTGTGCATCGAGGGCGCCGAACGAACACTCACTGCCGGCCAGGGGTGGGAGGTGGACCTGACGTCGGCCGGTTCGGTCACTGGGGCGGGGGCGGTATGAATCGCTCAGGGGCTTCTTCGAAAGCGGCCCTGCAGATGTCACTGCAAAACGCGTAGGTGGAGTTCCCCCAGTTGACCCGGTACGCGACGTCGGGGGTGCGCATACGCATGCCACACACCGGGTCGGTCACTCTGTCGGGATGGGCGCGGCCGCGGTCGCGCACCTCGAGCAGTCGGATCGGATCGGAGATGCCCTTGAGTCGCCGAGGCGGTAGCAGGATGAATTCGGCGTCGAGCAGCTCGCCGGCCTCGCGGTGAAGCTGCTCGGTGACCAGAAACTGGCCGGGGATCCCCGCCGAGGCGACTCTGGCGGCGAGATTGACGGTGCTGCCCAGGTAGTCGCCGTCGCGGTAGAGAACAGCGCCGTAGTGGGCCCCGATATGCAGGGCCGGGAATTGCGGTGCGGTGTCGACGAAGCCATTGATGGCGAGGCCGAATTCGACGGCGCTGGCGGCCCGGGTGAACGTCATCATGAACGCGTCGCCGATCTGTTTGACGATCCGACCCGAATGCCGAGTGGCGTTGTCGCGCACCGTGGTACCGAAGATCCCCAGCACCTCTGCGGCCGCGAGGTCGCCCATGGTGGCAGCCAGCGGGGTGAAGCCGGCGAGATCCACGAACAGCACGGTCGAGTGCTCCTCGCCCGGCACGCCGGATTGTGGCGTGGGCTCATCTCTGAGGTGACGTAGCAATTCCTCCTGGGCGGCGCGCCGGTAGGCCCGGCGGTACAGGTAGAGCGGAGTCTCCTCCAGGAGTCGTCGGGTCGGGGTCGCTAAACGTTCACCGGCGGCGTGGCGCGCCGGGCCGGTGAGTCCTTGTGCCCGGAGGTGATCGTGGACGTAGTCGTGGAAGGTGCGGATCGCGGCGTCGGCGAGGCGTTCGGTCGTGTCGGCGAACACCCGGACGAGCTGAAGCAGAGCGTCCTCGGGAAATCCGTTGTGCAGTGCCTCGGCGATGACCCCCAGCGCCGCCACGTCGGAATCGTTGCCGCACTGCAGATCCCAGTCGACAATGCGGGCGAGTTCATCGACGAGCGGTCCGGGGATATCGAGCTCGGCGGCGATGCGACGGAGGTCTTGTGCGGCGGAGTCCAGGAGCGGCTGTTGGGGAAACGCCGCCAGGAGGTCTCCGTGCGCCGTGCTCGCGGCCAGGAGTTGCTCATCGCCGAATCCGTGGGAACGCGCGTAGTGGATGAGGCGTAATCGCTGCAGTGAATCGGCGGCGAAGGCGCCGTCGGCGTGCCGGTGGAGCAGCCCGGCGGCGGCGTAGCGACAAATCCGGTCCTCGGGTTCGTCGGCGGCCGCGGCGAGGCCCTCCAGCGTCCACGGCCTGGTCATCGGCCCACAGTAGCCAGAGGCGTCTCAGGGCCGTGCCGGTGCGCCGGCGGTGCTGCGGTCTTCGCGTGATGCGTGGTGGGACGGGGTCCGCGCCAGAGCAGCGCTGCCGCCACGACGGCCAGCCCGGCCAGCCATCCCAGCGCGGCCAGCAGAGGCGAGAGCTGGTCGAAGTGTGCTGTGAGTCCGGTGTCGAAGAGCACTTTGGTCCACCCGTAGCCCGGCAGCCCGTGCGCCCATGGCGCCGGGGAGGGGCGAAGCATGGGACTTTGCGCGATGCCGAGGTCGAGGAAGGGAACCAGGAAGGCGATGAAGACCCCGGCGACCCGGCCGAACAGCGGGCCGATGATGACCCCGATCAGGGCGTAGGTGGCGCCCAGGCCGAGGTTGGCTGCGGCGTAGGCCGCCCATTGTCGGGCGCTGAAAACCGTTGCGGTGACGGCAATCGTGGCGGTGACGATCACGACGACGGCGGCCAGCACCACGCTCAGACGGGCGGCGACGGCCACCGCGGTGCCGACCCCGGCGATGCGCAGTCGTCGGTCGCCGGCCGTGGCGTCGGCGACGACGAACATCCCGGCCAGCGCGGCCAGTGATCCGATCGCGATGGGAGCCATGGTTCCGGCGTGCACGTCGGGAAACCAGAACGGCTGAGGGCCGGTCACGCCGTTCTCGGTGACCGCGAGGATGAGCATCCGCGCCGGGGTGGTGGCTTTGGCCAGCAGCACGAACACCGCCGGCACCAGGGCCAGCAGCACGAGCAGCACGGGGTTGCGGCGCAGGTCGACCAGGCCCATCCGCAGCGCGGTGACGAACTGTCCGGGCCGGCGCGGTGCGTGCCGTGAGCGGATGGAGGTCGCGGCCAGCACCGCGGCGCCGGCGATCAGCGCGCCCAGGACCCAGCCCAGCGCGATCCCGAGGTCGCCGGGGCGGCCCCCATGCCGGGAGGGCAGGTCGACCATCCACAGGGTGACGAAATGGGTCGGGAAGAACCGCGAGAGCAGCATGTCGCCGCCGCCGCCGGCGGGGCCGAAGAACACATCGACCATCCAGATGGACAGGATCACCACAGCCCCGTTGACCGGGTTGCTGACCGCTGCTCCCACGAGTGATCCGATGGCCATGTAGATCAGCGCGAACATCAGGGTGCCGGCGATGACACGGCCCGGCTCGGCGACACCGGTGCGCAGTGCCAGGGCGCTCAGCGCCACCACCGAGACCAGAACGGCCAGCAGCAGTCCGGTGCCGGCGCGGGCGGCGATGAGCCGCCGCGGGGACAATCCGGCCAGGATCAGCCGGCGGTCGGCGGCCCGGGCCGAGCGGATCTGGAAGTACATCGCCAGACCGGAGAGGAAGCCGGCCGCCCAGCCCGCGGTGACGGTTTGCAGGGCGGGTCCGATGCTGCCACCGAGCAGTTCCATGGTGTCGGCCAGCGATCGGGCCGCGACCACCACGAACACCAGCGGCACCAGGACCAGAACGATCAGATTGACCGGGTTGCGCACGTAGTCGGTGATGAAGCGCCGGGTGAGAAGCAAAGGGGGACGCCATTGTTGGTGGCTCTTGGCGTTCATGGTGAGGCCGCCCGGCCGTCGCAGAGCCGGCCTTCGCACAGCTGCACGACCCGGTCGAAGCGGTGTTCGTCGGCGACGAAGTGGCTGATGATCAGGACGGTCTTGCCGCGGGCGCGCCGGTCGGCGACCAGATCCCAGAACCGCAGATAGGTGTCCCAGTCGAAACCGGCGTAGGGCTCATCGAGCAGCAGGATCTGCGGGTCGGCCAGCAGTGCCAGGGTGAGGTTCAGTTTGGCCAGAGTGCCGCCGGAGAGCCGATCGGCCCTGGTGCTGGCGTAGCGCTCGTAGCCCAGCGCGGCGTACAGATCGCGGCGGGCACGGCGTTCGGCGTCGTGGGTCATGCGGTAGGCGCGGGCGAACAGTTCGATGTGCTCGTCGCAGGTGAGCCGTTCGTAGACCACCGGCTGCTGGGGGCAGTAGCCGACGATCCCGGCGTGGGTGACTTTCCCGGCGTCCGGAGCCAACTCCCCGACCAGGATTTTCATGATGGTCGATTTGCCCGACCCGTTCTCCCCGACAAGCCCGACAACCTCCCCGGGCTGCAGCACCAAGTCGATGGACCTCAGGACGGGCTGCCGGCCGCCCAACGGCCAGATGCCCCGCCGGAAGGACTTCTCGATCCCGGCGGCGGTGAGCACCGCCGCGGAGTAGCTGCTGTGCCGGACCCCGGCGGACGGTCGGACTGTGCTGTCGTCGCCCGGGTTGTCGGGGTTGTCGTGCACCGCGACTCCTTCCGGGCCTCGTCGCGCGGGTATCGGCCCGCGCCCCAAGCCTATCGAGCGGCGGGAGGCTCCCCGTGAGGGATCTACTATGCAGATTAGTAGAGTGAGGGTGTCAGGGAAAAGGATGAGCCGGGGTGGGTCAGTGGTGTTGAAATCCATCCGCCGAACTGCCTTGGCGGGGGACCTGCCCCGACTGAGGCGGATTCTGGGCGCGGTGCTGGTGGTGATCCTGCTGTCCGGTATCGCGGTCAGCCTGCGATTGGCCCACCACGCCGGTCAGATTGCCGCCTCGGCGCCCTCCTCGACATCAGAGACCGCCGCGCCGCCGATCCCGGCGGCGGTCACGCTCACTCCGGCCGATGGCACCCGGGATGTGGATCCGTTGGCGCCGGTGGCCGTCACCGCCACGGCCGGGCAGCTCGTCGGGGTCGACATGCGCAATGAACGCGGCGTGCGTATCACGGGGGTGATGACCCCGGACAATCTGGTGTGGAAGCCGGGCGTGCCGCTGGGGTACGGCCGAACCTACGGGCTGACGGTGACCGCCCGGGGCACCGATGGTGTGGATCTGGTTCGGGTGTTTGGGTTTTCGACGCTGACGCCGAGCAACCAGACGAAAGTTTCGTTCACCACGACCGGTGGTGCCGCGCTGCGCGAAGGCGGAACCTACGGTGTGGGCACGGTCGTGGTGGCCCGCTTCGACGAGCCGATCCCGGACCGGGCCGCCGCCGAGCGGCAGCTGAGCGTGCGGACCACACCACCGGTGACGGGGTCGTGGTTCTGGCTTGACGATCAGAATGCGCACTGGCGGCCCCCGTCGTACTTCGCGCCGAACACCGTGGTCACCGCGCAGGCGAACATCTACGGTGTGCCGCTCGGTGACGGGCTCTACGGCCAGGAGGACGCCGAGGTCAGCTTCCGCATCGGTGACTCCCACATTTCCGTTGCCAATGACATCACCAAACAGGTCAGCGTGTTCGACAACGGACGCTTGGTGCGAACCATGCCGACCTCGATGGGAATGGGGGGCACCGAGATCATCGGTGACCGCACCATCAGCTTCTGGACACAACCCGGGGTGTACACGGTGATGGACAAGGCCAATCCCGTGGTGATGGATTCCTCCACCTACGGGCTGCCGATCAACTCGCGGCTGGGCTACAAGCAGACCATCAACTGGGCCACCCGCATCAGCACCGATGGTATCTACCTGCACGAGCTTGAGGACACCGTGTGGGCCCAGGGCAATACCAACGTCTCGCACGGCTGTTTGAACCTCAACGGCGACAACGCCCGATGGTTCTTCGACTTCTCCCAACCTGGCGATGTTGTCGAGGTTCGCTATAGCGGTGGGGAGCCGCTGCAGGTCTGGCAGAACGGGGATTGGAGTGTGCCATGGAACATTTGGCAACAGGGCAGCGCGCTGGGCAAGTGAGCGTCGCCGCCTCTACTATGTCTGCTAGTAGGACGGGTGGGATAAGGATGGCCGTAGTGCGTGGTTGGACCTGGCGCCAGTGGCTGGCCGCGGTAGCCGCCGGGGTCGTCGTCGCTGCCGTCGTCGGCGTGCCCAGCGCCCTGGTGCCCAACCCGTGGTATGTGAGGATGACTCCGCCGCCGGGCTGGAGCTATGCCGCGTGGGTGTCTTCGGCGGTGCTCACCGGGTTGTTGGCAGCGACCTACGTCCCGCGACGCGGCCTGCCCAGCAGGGTGCCGTCGCCGTCGCCGGCCCGGGTCGGGGTGGGGGCCAATATCGCCGCGTTCCTGGCCGTCGGCTGCCCGGTCTGCAACAAACTCGTCGTCGCCGCGGCCGGAGCCAGCGGTGCCCTGGCGTGGTGGGCGCCGCTGCAGCCCCTGGTCGCGGTGGTGTCGGTGGCACTGCTCGGCTGGGCGTTGTGGACCCGTCTGGCGGCAGGGCCGGCGTGCCCCGTGCCCCCGGCCGGTGCTGGGGCACCCACTGTCGGCGATGCGGGGATGCTGCGATGAGCGCCGCCAAGTCCGCGGGCCGCGGCGGCCGGCGCAGTTCGGCCCCGGTGCACGGGTTCGGCGAACTGGAGGCGGCGATCATGGAACTGGTGTGGGCCTCGGACACGGCGGTGCGGGTGCGCGACGTTGTGGAGGCACTCGAGCCGTCCCGCAAGCCCGCCTACACCACGGTGATGACCGTGATGGACAACCTCTATCGCAAAGGCTGGCTGAGCCGGCAGTCCGAAGGACGGGCCTACACCTATCTGGCCACCCGCAGTCGCATCCAGGCGGCCACCGACGCGGTGCGCGATCTGTTGGCGAATACCGGTGATCCGACCGCCGCGCTCCTGCATTTCGCCCGGGGGGCCACCGAAGCGGAGTCCAATGCGTTGACCCGCGGGCTCAAAGAGCGGCGCCGACGGTGAGCCTGGTTCTGGCGTGGACGCTGACGGGCCTGCTGGTGGGCGTGGCGGCACCGCGGGGACTGTTCTGGTTGGTGCGCCGGGGCGTCGATGCGGCGCTCGTGTTGGTGCTGTGGGCGCTGGCGGTGACCTTGACCGTCGTTGCGGTGATGTCGCCGGCGCTGGCGGAGATGGTGCACCGATGCTGGCTGATCCAGCATCACGGCGAGGCCGGCAGCGGTGGTTCGGTGCTCGCCGTCCTCAGTGCTGTCGCGACGGGATTCGCGGTGGTTCGCGGGGGACTGCAACTGCGCCGCCTCACCGGTCAGCGACACGACCTGCATGCGCGGCACACCGAGCTGGCATGGCTGGTGTCCGGTGCTCGACCAGGTCCTGGTTCGGTGCTCTGGTTGCCCGCGGCAGACCCCCTCGCCTACAGCGTCGCCGGTGATCCGCCGCTGATCGTGGTCACCACGGGCGTTCGGGACCGGTTGGCGGACAACGCTGTTGATGCAGTGGTGGCCCACGAACGCTCCCACAACGAGCGGGGGCATCACCTGCTTGTGGCGCTGGCACATGCCGCCGCCGCGGGCATGGGTTGGCTGCCGTTGATGCGGCTGTCTCCGTCGCTGATCCGCATCGCCGTCGAGTGTGACGCCGACACGCATGCGGCCCGCCAGTACGGAAGCGCCAGTGTCCGCCAGGCACTGCAGGTCGTCTCTGAAGGCCACTCGCCCGCCGCCGCACTGGGCATGGGGGATGGGGAAGCGGTCCGACTGCGCCTGGAGCGGCTGCATCGGCACAGTTGCCCCGGCGATCACGGCGAGGTGCCGTCGCGATCGGCGGCGGCGCTGTGCGGCGCGGCGCTGATCAGTGCCGTCCTGGTGGCCGGCGCCTTCGCCGTCGTCACTGCGTTGACGGCCTGCGGTACGGCATAGCGCTCACCCCGACGGCGCGGAGGGGTGCCGGGTCCCGCGGCCAATGCGCGGCAGGAACGCCGGTGTTCGCCGGGCATAGTCATCCCACTCGGTTCCACAGCGTGCGGCCATCTCCTTTTCCTCGCTGTGGGCAAGGCGGGCATAGATGATCAGCAGGATCGGAAACATGATCAAGGTGGGGATGGTGGGCCACTGCAGGAGGAACCCGATCATCACCAACACGAAGCCGTCGTACTGCGGATGGCGAACCCGCCGGTAAGGGCCGGCAGTGGCCAACCGGCCGGATCGGGCAGCCTCGTGGAGGTGGCGCCAGGCGACCGCGATCAGCCAGAATCCTCCGCCGATGGCCAGGTAGCTCGCCAAGTGAAAAGGGCTCAGGTGCGGATCGGCGTTCCAGCCGATGAGGTCATTCCACAGATGCCCTCCCGCGTGCGTGTCCCGCAAGAGGGGAAACCGCGATCCCAAGATGCCGCCGAGCAGATAGACCGTCAGGGGAATGCCGTACATCTCGGTGAACAACGCCACCAGGAACGCGGTGAAGGCTCCCATGGCACGCCAGTCGCGCGTGGTGGTGGGATGGAAGAAACTCGCGGCGAAGATCGCAAACAGCAGGGTGTTGAGGATGACCAACGGCCAGAGCCCGTAAGCGGCGTCAGCCATCGCCGACATCCCCCTTCCGCCCTGTTCGGGCCGCTGTGTCGGAGGGTCTCTCGGAATCGAGCCCTACCGGTTGTCTGCCGGGTACCCGGTTTGTTCCCCCGCAGGCCCCGACGGGCCGATCGCGGTGCGGTAACGACCCGGCGCCAGGTCGGCCGCGCCACCGATTAGGGCCCGATCCGCTGTCTAGAATCGGGGTCACTGTGAGAACCGTGCACGCCGGCTTCGCCGCACGCCGCAACATCGTTGCGGCGATGGTGATCGCGTTGTTGGCGTTGCTGTTTGGCTCGCAATGGGACATCGCGGCGACCCGCGTTCTGCCCGTGCACCATGACGGCCCGGTGGTCGTCGCCGGTCCCTCCGGGCACCTGAGCGCATCTGCGGTTCACGCCCACATTCAGGCCGCCGATCACGCGGTGCCCGACGGTGTCGGCGATATCACCGGGACCCGCGGCCGGATGGTTCTGGCCATGTTGGGCGTGGTGCTGCTGGCGGGGGTGTCGGGGTGCTGCGACTGGTGGCTGCGAGGCCGGCTGGGTCGGGCGCCGCCGAGGTTCTGGGCCGGTGTTGTCGCGGGTCGGGTGTTGTTGATCCGCTTGTGTATCTCGCGTCGCTGATCGGGTAGCGCCAGGCCGTCGGCACCTTCTGGTGCGGCGGGCCGGTGTTCGTTTCCCTTGTTCAGCCCGCCGCGCTGCGCGCGGCGTCGACGCGAAAGCGACCCATCATGAATCCTGTCTTGTCCCGTTCGACCCTGTTTGACCATTCCGACCACGACCTGAGCCGCAACCAGCGGCCCGCGACGATGGTCGGCCGCACGCCCGTGCTGCGCATCACCGCCCCGTTCAGTGGTGAGGATCGCGGCTTCTGGGCCAAATTGGAGTCCTTCAACCCCGGTGGGGGGATGAAGGATCGGCCTGCTCTGCACATGGTGCAGCAGGGCCGCCGGCGTGGGCTGCTACGCCCGGGGGCGCGCATCGTGGAATCCACCAGCGGCACCTTGGGGCTGGGGCTGGCGTTGGCCGGCATGGTCTACCGGCATCCGGTGACCCTGGTGGCCGACCCGGGGATGGAGCCGATCATCGTGCGGATGCTCACCGCCTACGGCGCGCAGGTCGACATCGTGACCGAGCCTCATCCCGAGGGAGGATGGCAGCAGGCCCGGTGCGACCGGGTGGCTCAGATCCTGGCCGCTGAACCCAACGCCTGGTATCCGAATCAGTACGGCAACCCCGACAATGTGGCGGCCTACGCCGGGCTGGCACACGAGTTACACGAACAACTCGGCGTGATTGACGTTTTGGTGTGTTCGGTGGGCACGGGCGGGCATTCGGCCGGGGTTGCCCGCGTCCTGCGCCGCTACAACCCGAAGCTGCGGCTGATCGGCGTGGACACCGTCGGGTCGACGATCTTCGGCCAGCCGGCGAGCTCCCGGCTGATGCGGGGTCTGGGGTCAAGCATCTATCCGGCCAATGTCGACTACGGGGCGTTCAGCGAGGTGCACTGGGTGGCTCCGGCCGAGGCGGTGTGGGCCTGCCGGAACCTGGCCGCCAGCCACTTCGCCACCGGAGGGTGGAGTGTGGGGGCGGTAGCGCTGGTCGCCGGCTGGGCCGCCCGGACGTCGCGGCCGGGCGCGACCATCGCCGCGGTCTTTCCCGATGGCCCGCAACGCTATTTCGACACCGTCTACAACGACGACTACTGCCGTCACCATGATCTGCTCGGTGTCGAGCCTGCCACCGAGCCGCACACGATCGCCCATCCCGCCGAGGCTGTGGTGGACTCCTGGACCCGCTGCGCGACAGTCGTCAACCCGACCGGGGCGGTGCGGTAGTGGACACCGTGCGGGAGTTCCGCAGCTTCGGCTGGCCCAGCCGGCTGCTGATGATCAACCAGTTCGGCATCAACCTCGGCTTCTACATGCTGATGCCGTATCTGGCCGGCTACCTGGCCGGCCCGCTCGGGCTGGCGGCCTGGGCGGTCGGGCTGGTGCTCGGGGTGCGCAACTTCTCCCAGCAGGGCATGTTCATCGTGGGCGGCACCCTGGCCGACCGGCTCGGCTACAAGCCTCTGATCGTGGCCGGCTGTCTTTTGCGCACCGCCGGTTTCGGGCTGCTGGTGTTCGCCCATTCGCTGCCGGCGGTGCTGATCGCCTCGGCGGCAACGGGTTTCGCCGGGGCGCTGTTCAACCCGGCGGTTCGGGCCTACCTGGCCGCCGACGCCGGGGGGCGCCGGGTGGAGGCGTTCGCGGTGTTCAACGTCTTCTACCAGGCCGGCATCCTGGCCGGGCCGCTGGTCGGCCTGGTGTTCATGGCGGTGGACTTCCGCTTCGTCGCCGCCGCGGCGGCACTGGTGTTCGGTGTGCTGACCGTGGCGCAGCTGTTCGCCCTGCCGGCGCGAGAGTGCGGGCCCGCCGAGGCCGCCACCACGATCGTGCAGGATTGGCGCTCGGTGCTCGCCAACCGGTCCTTCCTGCTGTTCGCCGCGGCGATGACCGGCTCCTACGTGCTGTCCTTCCAGGTGTATCTGGCGCTGCCGCTGCAGGCCGGACAGATAGTGCCGCAGCCGGCCTCGATTCTGGTCGCGGCGGTGTTCGTCGTCTCCGGGGCGGTGGCGGTGTTCGGCCAACTGCGGATCACCCGCTGGTGTGCGGTCCGGTGGAGCGCGGCCCGATCACTCACGGTGGGCTTGCTCGTGATGTCGCTGGCCTTCGTGCCCCTCATCGCCGTCCCGAGTCCGGCACCGTGGGGGACAGCGGCGGCGGCCGCGGCGCTGCTGATCGCCGCGGCTCTGCTCGCACTCGGCTCGGCTGCGGTGTTCCCCTTCGAGATGGACACCGTGGTCGGCCTTGCCCGCAACCGGCTGGTCGCCACCCACTACGGCTTCTACAACACCATCGTGGGAACGGGAATCCTGCTGGGCAACCTCGCTACCGGCACGCTGATCCAGGTCGCTGAGCGCCTCGGCGCCCACCAGCTCACCTGGGCGGTGCTCGGTCTGATCGGGCTGGGTTCGGCCTACGCTCTGCACCGCCTTGAGCGCAGCGGCCGACTTCAGGTCCCCGCCGAACCGGTACTTCACGAGTCGGTCACCTGAGCGCGTCATGCACGGGACGGCCGCGTGCGGGCCGCGGTTAGGGTCGGTGAGTGAACCCATCACAGTGCCCGAGGCCGGTGCAACAGCCCGGCGCCGAGAGCCCCCGACGCCCTGTCACGGTGATGTCGTTGGATCTGTTCGGTCTGGCGTTCGCGTTGTTCTGCTTCGCGTGGAGCCTGAGTCCGTCTCTGCTGCCCAGAGACTGGGTGTTCCAGGGCATCGTCAGCGGCATCGCGAGCGTGACCGGATACGGCGCCGGCCTGATGCTGGTGTTCCCGGTGCGGCGGTGGATCGAGCCCAGGGTGTTCTGGTGGCCACAGCAGCGCCGCTTCCAGGTGGCAGCCGACATGATCGGGATCGTGCTCGCGCTGGCGACGGTGACCACCACGCTGCTCGTGGCCGGCCGCTGGCAGCGCGACATCGACGCGCTCATGGGCATGGCGCCGATGGTCACCGTTGCCTATCTGCGCACCGGGCTCATCAGCATCGCGATCTTCGTCATTGTTCTGGCGGTGGCCCGCGCCTTGCGGTGGGCGGCGCGCCGGCTTGCGCGGCTGTTGATCGTCCGGCTGCACGCGCCGGCCGCCCTCGCCCATGCCGTCGCGCCGGTCCTGGTGGCCGCCGCTGTCGCGGTCTTCGTCAACGAGGTCCTTACCGGCAGCTCAGAGCTCGCCCACCGAGTCTTCGGCGCGCAGAACAACGGCACCCGGCCGGGGATCGCCGCGCCACTCGCGCCGCAACGCTCCGGCAGCCCGGCCTCGTCGGCGCGGTGGGAAACCCTTGGCCTGCAGGGGCGTTCGTTCGTCGGCGGCGCCCTGAACGCGGAGGAGCTGGGCAGGATCACCGGTGTCCCGGCACGCGAGCCGGTGCGGGTCTACGCCGGTCTGCAGTCCACGCCGGACACCGCGGCCCGCGTGCAGCTCATCCTCGACGAGCTGGACCGCACGCACGCCTGGCAGCGGCGGATCCTCGTCGTGGCCGGCACCACCGGCACGGGGTGGGTCAACCCGGTCGCCGCGCAGTCCATCGAGCTGATGTACCACGGCGACTCGGCCATCGCGGCGATGCAGTACTCGTTTCTGCCGAGCTGGATCTCATTTCTCGTTGACCGCGCCGCCGCCGCCGAAGCGGGCCGGGCGCTGATCCGCGCCGTGCACCAGCGGTGGTCGGCGCTGCCTGCCGAGCACCGGCCCCGGTTGGTGGTCTACGGGGAGAGCCTGGGATCGCAGTCCGTGGAGGCCGCCTTCGGCACCCTCAACGAGCTGCGGGCCTCGGTGGACGGAGCCCTGTTGGTCGGGCCGCCGAACTCCAACCCGCTCTGGCGGGAGATCGAGGACCGCCGTGACCCTGCCACGCCCGAGGTGTTGCCCACCTACGCCGGTGGGTTGATCGTCCGGTTCGCCTCGAACAGGGCGAATCTGCTTGTCCCGCAGGCAGGTTCGCCCCATGCCCAGAGCGGGCCGTGGCCGCCGCCGCGGGTGCTGTACCTGCAGCACGCCTCCGACCCGATCGTCTGGTGGAGCCCGGAGTTGGTGTGGTCGCGACCGGACTGGCTGGCCGAGCCGGCCGGGGCCGACCGGGTCTCGGCGATGCGGTGGTATCCGATCGTGACGTTCCTGCAGGTGACGGCGGATCTGTCGCGGGCGCAATCCCAACCGCCCGGCTACGGGCACAACTACGACGACCTGATCCCCGATGCGCTGGCCGCGGTCGCGGCGCCGCCGGGCTGGACCGCCGCCGACACCGGGCGGGTGGCCCGGGTGGTCGCGGCGATGCCGCCGGACCGATGACCTCCTTTTACCGGGTGGGGGTGAATCGGCGCAGCCGCAGGCTGTTGGTGACGACGAACACCGAACTGAACGCCATCGCCGCACCGGCGATCAGTGGGTTGAGTAGGCCGGCGGCCGCCAGGGGCAGCGCGGCCACGTTGTAGGCGAACGCCCAGAACAGGTTGCCCTTGATGGTGCGCAGGGTGGCGCGCGCCAGTCGGATGGCGTCGGGTGCGGCGCGCAGGTCGCCTCGCACCAGGGTGAGGTCGGAGGCCTCGA
>JAGQTW010000366.1 GCA_020438785.1 Mycobacterium sp.
TGCTCCAGCCCCCGTGGCTGATTCTCCCTGAGCCCCTTCGGTTTTCCGGTGCACGGCCAGGAAGCCGTCCACCGCCTTCCGCGCGCATTCGCGGTAGTCGAAGTCGGCCAGCGTGCTGATCCGCCCCACCACCAGCGGCCCGATCAGCAGCATGATGGCCTGCGCCCGGTCCACCTCGCCGAGTTCCGCCCGGGCGTCCGGGCTGTCGAAGATGGCGTCGAACGGGGCACCATACTGTTGGGCGATGCGCTCCCGCAGCGTGCGCACCTCCGGGCTGTCGTCACCGTCGGCTGTCAGGGGAAAGCGTTCCATGTCAGGACCCAACGCCAGCCAGGAGGTGGCCGTCAGCAGCACCGGGGTGTTGGCGATCAGTTCGCCCTGCGCCTGCAGCAGGGCGACCATCCGGTCGCGCAGGGAACCCTCCTCCGGTGGCATCGGCGCGGGTGGGATCAGGCTGTGGAACGCCGCGGCGAGCAGGTCGTTGCCGCTCGGGAAGTGCCGGTAGAGGGTGGCGCGGGCCACGTTGGCGCCCCGGGTGACCGCGTCGACGGTGACAGCACTGGGGCCTCCGGAGCGCAGCAGGGCCGTGGCCGCGTCGAGCAGCCTGGCGCGTGATCGCGCAGGTCGCGGGTCGCTGCGTCGTTCTGTCATCGGCCCCTCCTCCCCACGGCGTGCTTTCGGCGACTCTCGACGGTAACCCATGGCCGGGCGCGGCCTCACCCGGCGAGGAACTCCGTTGCCCGGTGTCCGATCATCGCGATCGTGGCGTGCGGGCCCCGGCTGGTGATCCGCGGGAGGATCGAACCGTCCACAACCCAGAGCCCGTCCACGCCGCGGACCCGGCAGCGTGGGTCGACCACCGCGTGCTCGTCCCCGTCGGTGCCCATCGGCGCCGTCGCGCACAGGTGCTGCGACGTCGACCACATCGGCTCACCGAGCTCGGTTGTGCCCCCGACGATCTCGGCCGCCACCTCACATCCGCGGCGCAGGGCGGCCACGTCGGCGGGTTCGCTGTCGTAGCTGTGTTCGATCCGGGGTGCGACCGCGGGATCCGCAGACACCAGCGACACCCGCCCGCGGGCCCGGGGCCGCATCAGGGCCACACCGAGGTGCGGCCAGTCCGGCCGTCCCGCCGCCCCGTCGCCGACCATGGAGATGAACCCCCCGGTGTAGGGCCGTATTTCGAGACCGTCGTCCACCAGGAGCACCTCCAGCACCGGTCGGCGGGAGGCCACGGTCCAGGTGGTCGACATCACCCATTCGGGGTGATCCGAGGTGCGTCGCCCCACCGGCAGATCGGCGATCGGCGCGACGCCCACCGAGCGGAGGTCGTCCGCGGGTCCGATACCGGACAGCATCAGCAGGTGGGCGGACTCGATGGCGCCCGCCGACAGCACGATCCGATCGGCGCTGAGCTCGATGGTGCCCGCAGGCCCGATCGCCGTGATGCCGACCGCCCTGGTGCCGGTCAGCCGAACCCGCACGGTTCGGGTCGCGGTGTGCACGGTGAGGTTGGGCCGATTCATCACCGGCTCGAGGAAGGCCGCGCCGGGACCGCTTCGGACACCGTCGACGATGTTCGACGGAACGGCACCCACCCCCGGCGGGGTGTTCTCCCCCACCGGTTCGGCGTTGAGGTCCGGCAGCCATCGGAAACCGGCCGCCCGTGCGGCCTCGACGAATATCGCTGTGCTACCGACGAACTCGGAAGCCCGCCGGATTCGGATCGGCCCGCCATCATGGCGGTCGGGGAAGTCGAGGTCGGTCTCGATGGCACGGTAGTGCCCGACGACGTCGGCCCATGACCAGCCGGGCAAGGCCGGGTCGGCGAAGTCGGCCGGCAGCGCCCGGCAGAAGTACCCGCCGTTGACCGCCCCGGATCCGCCCACGGTGGTGCCGCGGACGATGTCCACCGGGTGCTCGCTGTCCCGGGTCAACAGTGTGCGGTACCGGCGCGCCACCGGGCTGGCCGCACCGATCGGCAGTTGCAGGCCGTTGGCGGTCAGCGCGCGCACCGCGGTGTCACCGGGGCCGGGACCGGCCTCGACGACCGTGACCCGGCAGGCCGGATCGGCCGAGAGTCGTTCGGCGAGCACGGATCCGGCGCTGCCCGCGCCGACGATCAGAACGTCACTGTGCGTGATGCGACCGGCCCGATCCGTCGATCACGTCTTGATCTGCGGCTTGAGCGGACGCAGCGTCCGCTCCCGCACCACACCGGTCCACAGCCCGGCGCCGTAAGCCAGGTCGTCGAGGCGTTTGAGCACGATGTAGGCGCCCAGCCCGATCGGCTTGCCCTCGAGGTCGCAGTTGCGGCGCCGGGTGATCCAGTCGTGCACGCCGTCGATGACCGCGGCCAGCAGCACCGCCTGACGGCAGCGCCGCGAGATCAGCGCCCCGGCCAGCGCGACCGGCCAGTAATGCCGGCAGATCGCCGCCGAGAGCTGCAGTGCGGCCGCCCCGATCCCACGCAACGCGAGGAGCGCCACATCGCGGTGGTTGGCCTCGGTGTTCTGCATGGTTCGCGCCACCCGGCGGGTGGAGAACCCGGCGACCAGCAGCGACGCCAGGTAACCCGTCATGGACCCCATGGACATCGGCAGCCACACCAGCAGGCTGGACGCGGAGATCACCACGGGTGCGGTCTTGTCGGGGTGGCGGACGGACAGCGGTGCCGCCGATGTTCCGTAGAACGCCTTGCGGCCCAGCCAGTCCCGCAGCCGGGTGCGGTGCTCGTGGGCCACCAGGGCGATCGGTTCGTAGCGCAGCCGCGATCCGGACTCGATCAGCCGCCAGCACAGATCGACGTCCTCACCCGATGCCAGCGTCTCGTCGAATCCCCCGGCGTCCAGCAGGGCCGAGCGCCGGCAGATGATCGCCGCGCTGGGTACGTACGAAACGGGCCCGTAGGGCATCACCGGCGCTTCGCGCACGCCGAGGTCCAGCGATGAGCGCACCGCTTCATAGCGGGCCACCAACTCGTCGCTCTGGCCCAGGCCGACGATGCGCGGGGCGACCAGGGCCACGGCCGGGTCGCAGAAGTGCCCGAGCAGGGCCTCCAGCCAGCCCCGGTGCGGCACCACGTCGGAGTCCAGAAATGCCACGTAATCCGTTGTGCAGGAGCCGAGTCCGGTGTTGCGGGCCGCGGCGGGACCCTTGCTTCTCGGGTGTCGCAGCACTTCGACGGCGCAGCGGGCTCCGGCGAAGTCGTCGGCCTGGACCGGGGCCGCGGATCCGTCGTCGACGACGATCACCCGCATTCCGCGTAGCGACATGACCAGCCTATAGACACCGAAGGCGTTGTCGCGCACCGGAATCACCACGGTGACATCTCGGTGCGACGGCCCGCCCGCCGGCCGCGGATGGGCGACCGTGGCGTCGAGAAGGGTCCGGGCCAGTTGTGCGCTCACCGCGTCACGCACCTCGAGGCGGCCACCGTCGAGCATGGTCTGCGCCTGCGGCGCCAGGCGCAGCAGCCGGGTCGGCGAGCCACCGAGCAGGGCCGAGCCGGCCCCGAAGGTGCGCACCCGGCGGTCGACCTGGACGGCGAAACCGTCGGGCAGCCGGGGCTGAGTCATGTCAGCATCCCGTCGGCACCGGGGCTCCAGCGCTCCACCAGGCGCGCACAGTCGGCCACCATGGCGGCGAGGATCCGCGCCCCGTCCTCCCGGGTCGCCGTCGTGGGATCACCGAGGACACCGACTTCACTGACCGCGGCCACGCCGCCGTGCCGCAGCTGCGGAAGCAGGCTGGCCAGCGGCTCCTGGTTGCCCCGGCACCAGTCCTGGGTGCGCACGTCATCGGGCGAAACATGCAGCAGCACTGAGGTTTCGGTGTGTCCGGCGTGTGCATCGCCACCCACGGCGACGCAAGAGCACCAGCCCGCGTCGCGGCCCTCGAACCGCAGCCGGCCCACCGCCGCGCGCAGCGCTTCGACGTTGCCGCCGTGGCCGTTGACGAACACCAGCCGGGAGGCCCAGCTGCACGCCGAGCGCCCGTACTCGACCAGGACGGCGGTCAGCGCGGCGGTGCCGATCGAGACGGTCCCGGCGAAGCCCTCGTGCTCACCGGAGGCGCCATAGGCGATCGGCGGCGCCAGGAGGTAGCGATCCTCGTCGCCTGCCGGGCGGCACAACCGCTCGACCGCGGCCCGCGCGACTGCCGTCGCGATCCGGGTGTCGGTGTCCAGCGGCAGATGGGGCCCGTGTTGTTCGGTCGATCCCACCGGGATCAAGATCGTCGGGGAGGTGCCGTGTAGCCGTGTCGAGGTCGAGTTCCCCAGCTCGGTCGGAAAGGCCACGCGCCGATCGTAAGCCGAATTCACCTCGGGTGAGCCAATTGTTTCCACGGCGGACGGAATTCTTTTGCTTGGTGGGCGCCGAACGGGCGACGGGGTTCACGGTGGTCCCGTCAGTCACGTCAGCACCAGGTGGGTCAGTGGTCGTCGGCAACGATGCCCCCGCGGGAGGCGTTGCCAGCGTCAGCTGCGCCCCACGACGGGAGAACCTCGCACAGAACGCAGAATCAAGGCGCTGGACGCAGACTCGCTGAAGAATTTCTGCGACCCCCGTCGGAGTTCGGCCGCCGGCGACGACGATGAGGGTGTGAGCGCGCATCCGGAACCCGCCGATGCCCCGCACCGCCTGCTCGAGCTGTACGACGGCGCCCTGCCGGTGGTGTACGGGTACTTCGTGCGGCGTTGCGCCGACCGGGGCACAGCCGAGGACCTGACCTCCGAGACGTTCCTGGCGGCGATGGACGCCGCGCGCCGCCCGGACCCGCCGCCGATCGCGGTGCCGTGGCTGCTCGGGGTGGCCCGGCACAAGCTGGCCGACCACTACCGCCGGCGGGCCGAGCGGCAGACCGTCGTGGTGGCCGATGTCCCGGACGCCGACGCCGCCGACGGCTGGGATGCCGAATTGGACCGAATCGTGGCCGAGAGCGTGCTGTCGCGGCTTCCGGAGGCGCACCGCACCGTGCTGGCGCTGCGCTACATGGACGATTGCTCGGTGCCCGAGTGCGCCCGGCTGATCGGGCGCACCGTCCACGCCACCGAGGCGCTGCTGGTGCGGGCCCGCCGGGCCTTCAAGAAGCTCTACCCGGAAGGGGGTGCGGCATGACCACCGATGACCCGTTGCGTGTCCTGCGCACCGATGATCCTCCGGTACAGCCTGATCCCGCGTTCGCCGCCGCCCTGCGCGCCCGCCTACGGGCGGCGCTGTCCCTGCCCCACGGAACGGAGGAGATCGTGATGAGTGGTACCGCCGAGGCGATTGCCGACCTCGAATCCCGGCAGCCGAGCCCCGAACAGCCCCGGCCCGCCGCGCTGCCGTACCTCACAGTGGGCGACGCCCGCGCCGCGATCGCCTGGTACCGCGACACGTTCGCCGCCCGGGTGCTCGGTGAGCCGGTCGTGATGGACGACGGCCGCATCGGGCACGCCGAGCTCGCGCTCGCCGGCGGCGTGCTGTACCTGGCGGACGAGTTCATCGCGATGGGCCTGCGGGCGCCGGCGCCCGGCGCGACATCGGTCAGCCTGGTGCTGGCCGTCGCCGACACCGACGCCGCGCTGGCACGCGCCGAAAGGCGGGGCGCCCACGTCGAACGCAAGCCCTACGAGGCGCACGGTTCCCGGTCGGCCACCATCCGGGATCCGTTCGGACACCGCTGGATGCTCAGCGGGCCGGTGCGCGGACCGATCCGGCCCGGCGACATCGGCTATGTCGAGCTGTGCTCGCCGGATACTGACCGGGCGGCGGCCTTCTACGCGCATGTGCTGGGCTGGTCTTACGACACTGGCCGGGCGGTCACCAATACCGTTGAGAAGATCGGTCTTTCGGCGGGCGAGCGCGGCACGCTGTTCTGCTGCTACGCGGTGGACGACCTGGTGGCCGCGCAGGCCGCGATCACGGCCGCCGGCGGCCGGGTGGGCGCACCGCGTCGCTTCCCGGTCGGCGACGGGATCGAGGCGGCCGATGCCGCCGGGAGCCCGTTCGGGGTCTACCTGCCTTATGCCGGTCAGCCGCGTCCGCTGCTCAACGGCACCGAACCCGGTGAACTGTCCTACGTCACGTATCGCGTGCCCGACTCCGGACCGTTCCGGGAGTTCTACTCCCGCGTGCTCGGGTGGACGTTCGCGCCGGGGCACGTCCGGGACGGCTGGGAGGTGCGGGGCACGCACCCGATGGCCGGTGTGGCCGGTGGTGCGCCGCAACCGGTCACCACACCGATGTGGACGGTGGTCGACGTCGACGCCGCGGTGCGGCGGGTGCGGGAGGCGGGCGGAACGGTCGTCGCCGAACCCAGCCGACAGTCCTACGGCGTGATGGCCGAGTGCACCGACGACCAGGGCAGCCGGTTCTACCTGGGCACCGACTTCTGACTCAGGGCAGGACCTCGGAAATGGCTGCGCCGGAGGCGATCTTGGCGCGTGATTTCATCACCTTGCCCGGCATGCCACCGCCGACCACCCCGGCCACCACGCCGTCACGCTCGTAGTAGGCCAGGAACTTGCGCCCGTCGTCCTCCACGATGTGCACGATGTCGCCGGCTTCCGGCTCACCGAGGCATTGGATCTTGACGTCGTACTGGTCACTCCAGAAGTAGGGCACCACGACGGCTTCGGGCGGCTCCTGCCCGAGCATCCGGGGCACCACGACCCGCGCCTGTTCGGCGACATTGCTCCAATGCTCCACGCGCACTTGGTGTCCGGTGGCGTCACGCCACGAGGCGGCGTCCCCGAGGGCCCACACATGCGGGGCGCTGGTCCGCCCGGCCTCGTCGCAGACGATGCCGTTGTCGACGGCGACGCCACTGCCCTCCAGCCAGTCGGTGGCCGGCCGGGATCCGATGCCCACGACCACCAGGTCGGCGTCCAGCTCGGTGCCGTCGGTCAGGAACACCGATGTGACCCTGCCGTCCTGGCCGCGCACCTCGGCCACCCCGACACCGGTGCGCACGTCCACACCTTCGGCGCGGTGCAGCCGGGTGACCAGGGCGCCCACCTGCTCACCGAGCACGGAGGCCAGCGGGGTGGGCTGCGGCTCCACCAGCACCACGGCCACCCCCAGCTTGCGCAGACTGGCCGCGACCTCGCAGCCGATGAAACCGGCGCCGACGATCACCGCGTTGCGCGCCGAGGACGCCTGTCCCCGCAGGGCCAGCGCGTCGTCCAGTGAACGCAGCACCCGGATGCCGTCCAGCTCGGGGAACGACGGAATTCGCCTGGGCACCAGGCCCGTTGCGATCACCAGTTCGTCGTAACCGAGGACACTGCCGTCGGCCAGCGTCACGGTCTGTGCCGCGGTGTCCACGTTTCGGGCCGCGCTGCCGAGCCGCAGCGTGATGTCGTTCTCCGCGTAGAACTCCGCGGGTTTGAGGGTGACGTCGTCGAGGTCGGCGTGCAGCACGTCCTTCGACAGCGGCGGCCGGTCGTAGGGCAGGTGCACCTCGTCGCTGACGATGGTGACCGGCCCGCTGAATTCCGACTTCCGCAACTGCTCGGCGGTGCGAGCGGCGGCCAGTCCGCCGCCGACGATGACGATGCCCTTCGCGCTACTGCTCACGTGGTGTTCTTACACGATCCGGACCGTCGGGTGTGGGCCAGCCCGCCCTACCCGCCGGTAGGTCAGGGGCGGGAACGGTCGATCAGGTTGGACAAAACCACGATGCTCTCCGAGCGCTCGATGTCGGCACTGGAGCGGATGCGTTCCAACGCCGCCTCCAGGTGCCTCATATCGCGGGCCAGCACATGCAGGATGGCATCGGAGGTGCCGGTGACGGTGGCGGCGCTGACCACCTCCGGGATGTCGATCCACGCCGCGCGCAGCCGATCCGGCGCGATCGTGCCGTGACAGAACACCTGCACGTACGCCTCGGTATTCCAGCCGAGCGCGCTGCGGTCGATGACGGTGGTGAAGCCGCGGATGAGCCCGTGGTCGAGCATCCGGTCCACGCGGCGCTTCACCGCCGGGGCGGACAGATTCACCCGCGCACCGATCTCGGCGAAGGTCGCGCGCGCGTGGTCGGCCAGCTCGGCCAGGATCCGTTCGTCGGTGTCGTCGAGACGGTCCACCAGGGCTCACCTCCGTTTGGTGCAATAAATCGTCACTATATTGCCCCTGGCGCAAGAAATCACCCCCCTACAAGCAATAGTTATCGATTGCTTGCGCGAAGGACCGTCAATATGGTGTCTTTCATGACGATATCCCCCGATGTCGCCGCGAAGTCGACACCCACGGCGCAGCCCCGCATCCAGCGCCTGCGCCACTACGTGATGACCAGGCCGACGTACTTCTCCGTCGAATACGCCATCAACCCGTGGATGGACACCAGCACCCCGGTGGACGGCGAGCGCGCCGTGGCCCAGTGGCAGGACCTCCACGACACCTACCGCAGGCTCGGCCACACCGTCGACCTCGTCGAGCCGGTTCCCGGCCTGCCGGACATGGTGTACGCCGCCAACGCGGGCCTGATCATCAACGGCGCGGCGATCGTCGCGCGGTTCAAGCACGCCGAACGCGCGGGTGAGGCCACCGCCTACGCCGCCTGGATGGGTGGCCGCGGCCATCAACCGGTGGCCACCCACCATGTCAACGAGGGCCAGGGCGATCTGCTGGTGGTCGGCACGATGATCCTGGCGGGCACCGGGTTTCGCACCGACCCCCGGGCGCACGACGAGGTTGCGGCCATGACCGGGATGCCGGTGCTCTCACTGGAGCTGGTCGATCCGCGCTTCTACCATCTCGACACCGCACTGACGGTGCTGGACGACACCACCATCGCCTACTACCCACCGGCGTTCACCGCCCGCTCGAGAGCGCTGCTGCAACAACTGTTTCCCGACGCGATCGAGGTCTCCAGCACGGATGCCTACGTGCTGGGACTCAACGCCGTCTCCGACGGTCGCCACGTCGTCCATCCCGCTCAGGCCACCGGGTTCGCCGAGCAGCTCTACCACGCCGGCTTCCATCCCATCGGCGTCGACCTTTCCGAACTGCTCAAGGGCGGCGGTTCGGTGAAATGCTGCACACTGGAGGTGTTTTCGTGACCATCGCCGATGAGATCACCGGCATAGCGCCGGACCTGACCACCGCGGCCATCGCAGTTGACAACGCATACGCGGCGCGCAACTATTCGCCGCTGCCGGTCGTGGCCGCCAGCGCCGAGGGCGCGTGGATCACCGACGTCGACGGCCGGCGCTATCTCGACTGCCTGGCCGCGTATTCGGCGGTCAACTTCGGTCATCGCAACCCCGAGGTCATCGCCACCGCACACGCCCAACTCGATGCCGTGACCCTGGTCAGCCGCGCGTTCCACTCCGACCGGCTCGGGCCGTTCTGCGCCGCGCTGGCCCAACTGTGCGGCAAGGACATGGTGCTGCCGATGAACAGCGGCGCCGAGGCAGTGGAGAGTGGCATCAAGGTGGCCCGCAAATGGGGCGCCGACATCAAGGGCGTGCCCGAGGGTATGGCCAACATCGTTGTGGCGCACAACAACTTCCACGGCCGCACGATCAGCATCGTCAGCTTCTCCTCCGACGAGAGCGCCCGCGGCGGCTTCGGACCGTTCACGCCGGGGTTCCGCGCCGCGCCGTTCGGTGACGCCGAGGCGGTGGCCGAGTTGATCGACGACCACACGGTCGCGGTGCTCGTCGAGCCCATCCAGGGCGAGGCGGGCATCATCGT
>JAGQTW010000367.1 GCA_020438785.1 Mycobacterium sp.
TCTGCCTGCAGATGCTGCTGCGCGGCCGCAACACGGTGGGCTACACGCCCTACCCGGAGTTGGTGACGCACGCGTTCGTCGAAGAGGCTGCCCGCACCGGCGTCGACATCTTCCGCATCTTCGACGCGTTGAACAACGTCGAGTCGATGCGCCCGGCCATCGACGCGGTGCGCGAAACCGGCACGGCCGTAGCCGAAGTCGCCATGTCCTACACCGGCGACCTGTCCAACCCGGGCGAGACGCTCTACACATTGGACTACTGGCTGCGGCTGGCCGAGCAGATCGTCGAGGCCGGTGCCCACGTGCTGGCGATCAAGGACATGGCGGGGCTGTTGCGCCCTCCCGCGGCGGCCGCCCTCGTCTCGGCGTTGCGCAGCAGGTTCGACCTGCCCATCCATGTCCACACCCACGACACGGCCGGTGGTCAGCTGGCCACCTACACCGCGGCCTGGCACGCCGGAGCCAGCGCGGTCGACGGGGCGGCGGCGCCGCTGTCCGGCACCACCAGTCAGCCGCCGCTCCCGGCTATCGTCGCCGCCGCCGCGCACACCCCCTTCGACACCGGCCTGGACCTGAATGCGGTCTGCGACCTCGAGCCGTACTGGGAGCTGCTGCGAAAGGTGTACGCCCCGTTCGAAGCCGGCCTACCCGCGCCCACCGGGCGGGTTTACCACCACGAGATCCCCGGTGGGCAGCTGAGCAATCTGCGCACCCAGGCGATCGCGCTGGGACTCGGCGACCGGTTCGAGGACATCGAGGACGCCTACGCCGGTGCCGACCACATTCTGGGCAGGCTGGTCAAGGTCACCCCGTCCAGCAAGGTGGTCGGCGATCTGGCACTGGCGCTGGTCGGTGCGGGGATCACCGCGGCGGAGTTCGCCGAGGACCCGGCCCGCCACGACATCCCGGACTCGGTGATCGGTTTCCTGCGCGGCGAGCTCGGCGATCCTCCCGGTGGTTGGCCAGAGCCCTTGCGCACCAAGGCATTGGAGGGTCGGGGGCCGGCCAAGCCGGAGCAGCCGCTGTCGGCCGAGGATGAAAAGGTGCTCTCCGAACCCGGTTCCGCCCGCCAAGCCGCCCTCAACCGCCTGCTGTTCCCCGGGCCCACCCGGGAGTTCGAGGCCCACCGCGAGGAGTACGGCGACACGTCCGGATTGAGCGCCAACCAATTCTTCTGCGGGCTGCGCCAGGGCGACGAGCACCGCATCCAGATCGACCGGGGCGTCCAGCTCATCGTCGGGCTGGAGGCGATCTCGGACCCGGACGAGCGGGGCCTGCGCACGGTGATGTGCATCATCAACGGCCAGCTGCGCCCGGTGGTCGTGCGCGACCGCAACATCGCCGACATCGTGCCCACCGCCGAGAAGGCCGACCGAACCAACCCCGACCACATCGCCGCCCCGTTCGCCGGTGTCGTGACCATCGGTGTCGCCGTCGGCGACGAGGTGGCCGCCGGGCAGACCATCGCCACCATCGAGGCGATGAAGATGGAGGCCGCGATCACCGCGCACAAAGCGGGCGTCATCAACCGGGTGGCCGTCGCGACCACGGCGCAGGTCGAGGGTGGTGACCTGCTGGCGGTGATCTGCTCGGTGGGCAGGAGCGAGGCGGCCGGGGGGTCAGACTGACCCGGATCGTCGCCGGCGCGGCGGGCGGCCGGCGGCTGGCCGTGCCCCCGCGCGGTACCCGGCCCACCACCGAACTGGTCCGGGAGGCACTGTTCAACGCGCTGGTGGCCCGGCTCGACTTCGACGGCCTGCGGGTGCTGGACCTCTACGCCGGATCCGGCGCGCTGGGCCTGGAGGCGCTGTCGCGGGGAGCGGCCCGGGTGCTGCTCGTCGACAGCGATGCCCGCGCCGTCGCGGTGATCAACCGCAACATCGAGACCGTGGGCCTGCCCGGCGCGACCGCGCGCCGCGCGACCGTGGCGGCGGTGCTGAACGCGCGGGCCGAGCGGCCGATGGACCTGGTGCTGGCCGATCCGCCCTACGGTGTGCCGCCCGCCGAGGTGGACGCCATGCTGGCCGGCCTGCAGGCGAACGGCTGGGTCGCGCCGGGGTCGATCGTGGTCGTCGAGCGTGGCGTGGGGGCACCGGAGCTGAACTGGCCGGTGGGCTGGACACCGTGGCCGGTGCGCCGCTACGGCGACACCCGGGTCGAGTCCGCCGAGGTGGCGGGTCCTGCCTGCTAGCGTCATCACCCATGAGTGGCGCCGTCTGCCCCGGGTCATTCGACCCGGTGACACTGGGTCACGTGGACGTCTTCGAGCGGGCCGCCGCCCAGTTCGACGAGATCGTGGTCGCCGTCCTGGTCAACCCGAAGAAGTCCGGCATGTTCGACGTCGACGAGCGCATCGCGATGATCGACGAGGCGACCACCCACCTGCCGAACCTGCGCGTGGAGGCCGGCCAGGGACTGGTGGTGGACTTCGCCAGGGCCCGTGGGCTGACCGCGATCGTCAAGGGCCTGCGCACCGGGACCGATTTCGAGTACGAGCTGCAGATGGCCCAGATGAACAAGCACGTCGCCGACGTCGACACGTTCTTCGTCGCGACCACGCCGCAGTACTCGTTCGTGTCGTCGTCGCTGGCCAAGGAGGTGGCCGGCCTCGGCGGGGACGTCTCGGCGCTGCTGCCCGATTCGGTGAACCGCAGGCTGCAGGCCAAGCTCGGCAGGTAAGCCGGGGCCGCGCGCCCGCGACCCGGCCGACCCCGCCGAGCGTGCGTGTCGGTGCGCGACACGCCGCTGACTTCGCACCGTCGACGCACGCTCGCGGAACCGCGCCGGGCGCGGCGCCGGGCCGACATAATCAGCCTCGAGTGCCCATGTCGGCGTCGCGTCCGGCCCGGAAGCGTGTCAGGTGTGTTTCCGACACACCGACTCGCCACCACTGTCACAGGCGTAACACCAGGCACACTGGTCACTAACAACTACGCCAGGAGGTGGCGCCGTGTACCGAGTTTTTGAAGCGCTCGATGAACTGAGTGCGATCGTCGAAGAGGCCCGCGGCGTCCCGATGACGGCGGGCTGCGTGGTGCCGCGCGGCGACGTGCTCGAACTGGTCGACGACATCAAGGACGCGATCCCCGGCGAGCTCGACGACGCCCAGGACGTCCTGGACGCCCGGGACAACCTGCTGCGGGAGGCCAAGGAGCATGCCGACTCGATGGTCGCCACCGCGACCACCGAAGCCGATTCCCTGCTCAGCCACTCCCGGGCCGAGGCCGACCGGCTGCTGGCCGACGCGAAGTCCCAGGCCGACCGCATGGTCGCCGAGGCCCGCCAGCACAGCGAGCGGATGGTCGCCGAGGCCCGCGAGGAGGCCTCCCGGCTGGCCGCCACCTCCAAGCGCGAGTACGAGGCGGCCACCAGCCGGGCGAAGGCCGAGGCCGACCGCCTGGTGGAGAGCGGCAACCTGTCCTACGAGAAGGCCGTCCAGGAAGGCATCAAGGAGCAGCAGCGACTGGTGTCCCAAACCGAGGTTGTCAACGCCGCCAACGCCGAAGCCACCCGGCTCATCGACACCGCCCACGCGGAGGCCGACCGCCTGCGCGGTGAGTGCGACATCTACGTCGACAACAAGCTCGCGCAGTTCGAGGACTACCTGAACGGCACCCTGCGCTCGGTGAGCCGCGGCCGCCACCAGCTGCGGACCGCCGCCGGAACCCACGACTACGTGCAGCACTAGCCGCTCCTAAGATCGGGGTATGGCAGACCGGGCTCGGGCGGCGGCGAAGACTGCGGCAACGCGGCGCAGTCAGCGGTCGCCGTTGGTGCTCGACATCTCCCGGCTCGGCCGGCGTCCGGGCACCATGACGACCGTTTGCGAGACCGTGCCCAGCCCGTCGCGGATGGGTCTGGACCTGATCGCCATCCAGCCGGGCGCCGGGGTGGACCTGGATCTGCGGCTCGAGTCGGTCTCCGAGGGTGTGCTGGTCACCGGGACCGTGCACGCCCCCACCCGTGGCGAGTGCGCCCGCTGCCTGACCCCGATCGCCGGTGAGATCGAGATCGAACTCACCGAGTTGTTCGCCTATCCCGACAGCGCGACCGAATCGACCACCGAGGCCGACGAGGTGGGCCACGTCGTCGACGACACCGTCGACCTCGAACAGCCGATCGTCGACGCCGTCGGGCTGGCACTGCCCTTCGCACCGGTCTGCTCCGAGGACTGCCCCGGGCTGTGCCCGGAGTGCGGCGTCGCGTTGGCCTCGGCCGGCCCGGAGCACCGGCACGATCTGATCGATCCGCGCTGGGCCAAGCTCGCGGCGCTGCTGCCTCCTGGTGACCAGGAGCAGCACCCCGAGCCGGGTTCGGGCGCATCGTGACCCCGCCGCGCCGGAACCTGTTGGACGCCTTGGGCGTCGAGCTGCCCGAGGACCTGCTGACGCTGGCGCTGACCCACCGCAGTTACGCCTA
>JAGQTW010000368.1 GCA_020438785.1 Mycobacterium sp.
TTGTCGGTGTTCATCACGCCGTGGACGAACCCGACGAGCATCCACTGCGCCACCAGCTCTGCCTGCGCGGCGATGACGGCCTCGAGCAGGGCGAGGTACGGGCGCTCGGCGCCGCCCGCGCCGGGATGATGGCGGTCGATCGCGTGATCGGCCAAGCGCCGCAACAACTCCCGGTCGCCGCTCGCCGCCGCGTACTGGAAGCTGCCGACCCGCAGGTGACTTTCGGCGATCCGGGTCAGCACGGCCCCGGGCAGCACGGTGTCGCGCTGCACCGGCCGGCCGGTGGCCACCACGGCCAGCGAGCGGGTGGTCGGGATGCCCAGCGCGTGCATGGCCTCGCTCACCACGTACTCGCGCAGCATCGGTCCGACCGCGGCGAGTCCGTCGCCGCCGCGGGCGAACGGGGTGCGTCCGGAACCCTTGAGGTGGACGTCGCGCAACCGCCCGGCGGCGTCGGCGATCTCGCCGAGCAGCAGTGCGCGGCCGTCGCCGAGGCGCGGGACGTAGCCGCCGAACTGGTGGCCCGCGTAGGCCTGCGCGACCGGGACCGCGCCGGCCGGCACGTGGTTGCCGATCAGGAAGCGCAGCCCATCGGGGCCGCGCAGCCAGGCCGGGTCCAGGCCGAGGTCGGTGGCCAGCGCCTCGTTGAGCAGCAGCAGTTCCGGTTCGGCGGGCACCTCGGCCTGCCACGGGACGGCGAGTTCCGGCAGCGCGCGGCTGAAGCGGTCCTGCAGGACCACGGTCGTATCGGGTGCGACACTCACCTGACCCAGCCTACGGAGGCCGAGTTTGATACCACACCGGTATCATCACCGCATGGCCATGACCCTGCGGCTGTCCGATGAGCAGACCGCCAAGCTGCGCGCCGCCGCCGAACGCGACGGCATCTCCATGCACGCCGCGGTGCTCAAGGCCGTCGACGACTACCTCGATCGTCGAACCGCGCGCCGCGACGAGATCCTCGGCCAGATCGTCAAGGAACACGACGGTCTGCTGCGCCGGCTCGCCGAGGCATGATCGACTACCTCACCCTGGACGACGTTCTCGCAGCGGCCGAAGCCCACCTCGGCCACCCGGCCGAGGTCGGCGACTACGGACTGCTCGAATCCGCCGTCGCGCGTCCGCAGGCCACCGTGTACGGCCAGGACGCCTACTCCACCATTCACGAAAAGGCCGCGGCGCTGCTGCAGTCCCTCGCCACCAATCACGCCCTTGTCGACGGCAACAAGCGCACCGCGTTCGTGGCGACCGCGTTGTTCTACGCGCTCAACGGCCACCATGTGTCCGGGCGGCCCGAGGACGAACTGTTCGATCTGGTGCTCGCGGTCGCGACCCGCGAACTCGACACCGTGCAGACCATCGCGGTGCGGCTGAGCCGACTCGTGGAGTGATGGGCGCGACCCGCTCAGTGCTCTCCGCCGTCGACGAAGTCCCAGTTGTGCTCCAGCCACTCCAGGTAGCGGATGTCGGCCTCGGTCAACGTGCTCACCAGGATGGGCCGATGCAACTTGCGGCCCGGCGGGTGCGGCTTGTGCACCGGTTGGTGCCAGGCGTCGATACCCTCGCGCATCCGCCAGTAGCGCTCCCACTGGCTCGGGTGGTTGGACCGGCCCCGGTCCTCCGACACCGCCGCCAGCGAGCCGTCGGCGTTGAGGAACCACAGGTGAGAGTTGTTGTCGACCAACAGCGGACGTGCCCGCACCCCCTGGCGCGGGATGTGCTGAAGCGCCCAGCCGGAAAGCACGCGCAGGTCGTCGCACATCGCGTACGGCGGGATGTCGGGCAGGAAGAACCACGCCGCCTCGAACACTTCCGCCAACGCGACCTCCTCAGCTCGGTGTCCTCACGCTAGCCCCGCCCACCGACAGGATCGGGGCGCCGCGCTCAGAACTGCGGCAGCCGCACCACCTGGACGAAGAAGTCGTCGATCTGCCGGACCGCGCTCATGAACTGGTCGAGGTCGACCGGCTTGGTGACATACGCGTTGGCGTGCAGCTTGTAGCTGCGCAGGATGTCCTCCTCGGCCGACGAGGTCGTCAGGACCACCACCGGGATGTGGCACAGGTCGGCGTCGGACTTGATCTGCTCCAGCAGTTGGCGTCCGTCGTACTTCGGCAGGTTCAGGTCGAGCAGGATCAGGTCCGGGCGCGGGGCGTCGTGGAACTCGCCGCGCCGGTAGAGGTAGTCCAGGCCCTCCTCGCCGTCGTGCACCACGTGCAGGGTGTTGTTGAGCTTGTTGTGCTCGAACGCTTCCCGGGTGATCAGTTCGTCACCGGGGTCGTCCTCGATGAGCAGGACGTCGATCGCGCGACCGGGATCGGTCATGGTGCTGTTCCTTCCAGTTGGGCCGGTTGGGCCTCGGGTGTCGCTGTCGCCACCATGGGGAGGGTGAAGCGGAAACGGGTTCCGCCGCTGTAATCGGTGTCGATCCAGATGGTGCCGCCGTGGTACTCGACGATCTTCTTGACCAGCGCCAGACCGATGCCGGTTCCGGCGTAGGCGTCGCGCCCGTGCAGGCGCTGGAAGATCACGAACACCTTGTCCACGAACTCGTCGGCGATGCCGATGCCGTTGTCGGAGACGCTGAACAGCCAGTCGCCGTCCTGCTCCCCGCTGCCCGGCCGGTACCCGATGGTGATGCGGGGCGGGCGGTCGTCCCGCCGGAATTTGATCGCATTGGCGATCAGGTTCTGCCACAACATGATCAGCAGGGTGGGGTCGCCGGTGACGGGCGGCAGTTCGTTCGGTCGGTCGATCTGCGCCCCCGATTCCTCGACCGCGGTGGCGACATTCGAGATCGCCTGCTCCAGCGTGGTGTTGAGGTCCACCTCGGTCTGGGATGCGTTGAGCCGGCCCACCCGGGAGAACGTCAGCAGGTCGTTGATCAGGATCTGCATGCGCTTGGCGCCGTCGACGGCGAAGTCGATGTACTGGATGCCGCGTTCGTCGAGCTGGTCTCCGTAGCGCTTCTCCAGCAGCTGGCAGAACGAGGCGACCTTGCGCAGCGGCTCCTGCAGGTCGTGAGAGGCCACGTAGGCGAACTGCTCCAGCTCGGCGTTGGACCGGCGCAGTTCCTCGGCCTGCTCGTCGAGCAGGGCTCGGGCCTGACCGGCGCTGTCGAGCTCGTCGACGATGCGGCGGCGCATGTCCTCGACGTCGGAGGCGATGGCGCGAATGTCCTTGGGGCCCTGCGGGACGATCCGCTCACCGAAACTGCCGTCGGTGATTCGCCGGCAGGCCTCGGCGAGCGCGCCGAGCGGCCGGGTGATGGCGCCGCGGACCAGGATGGCCAGCGCGAACGCGGTGATCACGAACGCGACGATGATGCCCGCGAGCACCGCGTCGCGCCAGGCACGGGTGCGGTCGAGTTGGTCGATGGCCGCGGTGCGGGCGGTACCGAGGTTGTCGTTCTGGGTGTCGAACAGCGTTCGCATGGCGTCGAATTGGGCCTTGCCGGCCTCGGCGGTACCGCGGCTGACGACGTCCGGGGAGCCGGGTGTGACCCCGGCGATCAGCGGCTCGGCGTACCGCGCCCGCCAGCCGGCGGCGGCCTGCTCGACGGCATCGAGATCCGCGATCAGCTCCGGGCGACCGCTGAGGAGTCGTCGGATGTCCTGCGCGGCTTGCTGTTCCGATTGCTGACCGTCGTAGTACGGGGCCAAGAACTGTGGATCGGCGGCGATGAGGTAGCCGCGGATGGCGGTCTCCTGGTCGCGCAGCGCCGCCTGCAGCTGGTATGCCGCGACCCGGGACGGCTGGATGTCGTCGACCAACTGCCTGCACACCTCGTCGGTACGGTTCTGCAGTGCCGCGCCGGTCAGCGCGCCGCCCAGCACCACCACCCCCATGACGGCGAGCACCAGGTTCAGCCAGCCCTGCACCGTCAATGCCGACCGCCGTTGCGGTTTCGGCTCGGTGCTCATCTGCAGGTCCGTTCCACCCGCAGCACCGCGATGTCGTCGGCGATGCCGCCGTGGGACTGGGCGCGTTGTTCGGCCGCGCTGATGAGCGCGTCGACGAACTCCGCCCCGGGCAGCGTCGCCAGCGATCGGGCCACCTCGAGCAGGCCGTCCTCGCCGAGGCGTTGTTCGCCGTGGCCGGAATGGCCCTCGAAGAGGCCGTCGGTCAGCAGCAAAAGGCCATGGCCGTCGGGCAGTTCCAACTCGGGCTGCGGCCACTGCTGAGCACCAAGGCCCAGCGCGGGCCCGGCGGGCGGCTCCAGCCACCGCACCGTGCCGGGCCCGTGCAGCAGCATCCCGGGATGCCCCGCGCGCACCGCGGTGAAGCGCCCGTCGGGCCGAAGGGCGACGCTGAGCACGGTCGCGAAGATGCCGGTGCCCGCCCGCTCGGCCCGCAGGATCTGCTCGAGGCGGCGCATCCGATCGTTACCGCGTAGGCCGGCGAATGTCAATGCACGCCAAGCGATCCGGAGCGCCGCGCCCAGCGCCGCCTCGTCCGGTCCGTGACCGGCGACATCGCCCACCATGATGTGCACGGTGCCGTCCGGGGTCTGCACCACGTCGTAGAAGTCACCGCCGAGCAGCGCGTTCTCCCGACTCGGGCGGTACTGGGTGACGATGTGCACCCCGGGGTCGTCGTCGAGCAGCGGGGAGGGCAGCAGCGCGCGTTCGAGTCGGGCGTTCTCCTGGGCGCGCAGTTGGCTGGTGTAGAGGTCGACGGCGGTCAGCTCCGAACGTTTGCGCTCGATGGCGTACAGCAAGGACCGGTGCAGGGTGTCGGGTTCGACGTGGCCCTTCACCAGGTAGTCCTGCGCGCCGGAGGCCACGGCGGTGACACCGAAGTGCTCGTCGTCGAGACCGGTCAGCACCACGATCGGCAGGGTGGCGTCGCGGCCGGCGATCCTGGCCACGGCGTCCATCCCGGTGGCGTCGGGCAGGTTGAGGTCGACCAGGATGCAGTCGGGCCGGGTCAGCAGCAGTTCCTGCTCGGCGCTGCTGATGGAGGGGGCCCAGATCACCTGGATGTCGGCGTCCGCGTCGGCGATCAACTCCTCGACCAGCACCGCGTCGGCGCGGTCGTCCTCGATCAGCAGCAGCGAGATGGGCCGGTGGTTGGCCGGTCCGGTGCCGGCTACCGCCACCACTTGCGGGTCATAGGGAGCGCGCATCGGCGATTCGATCCTTTGTCAGATCACATCGGCCGCGCTTTGACCATGTTGGGGGTGGGACAACATTTCGACCCTACCGGGTTGGGCCGCTCCACCCAAAAGCTCAGCGCCGCGCCGAGCCCGTCAGCGGCCGGCCGTCCGCGCTCTGCAGCAGGCAGATCACGGTGCTCGGGTAGGGATTGTCCGACGTCCGGTCCTGCTCGGAATCGATCAGATACGTGATGGCGGTGTCGCCGCCGGCGGCCGGCCTGCCGGTGTAGGCGGTGAAGCCGGCGTCGCAGCGCTCATTGGCCACATCGGTGACCGCGGCGTCGACGGGGATGCTGGCTCGCAGGAACGTCTCGGCCTGATGCGGTGCCGAGCAGTCCACGACGGTGACGAGCACCACCGCGGGATCGGTGGGTGGCGGCTCGGCCAGACAGTCGCCGACGGCCAGGTCGACCCACCGTGCGGTGCGGGGCTGCGGCGGTGGCGCAGCGGCGCTGGTGGTTGGGCGCGCCGCCGCCGTCGAGGTCGTCGACGCGGTGGTCGGTGCCGGTGCGGCGGCCTGACCCGCGCAGCCGGTCAGCGCGGCCAGGGCGGATAGGCAGCACAGGGCGCGCAGCATGGCGGCCTCCTGGGGTTTAGCGGGATCGGCCGACCGGGTACAGACCTGGGCCGAGGGGGTCGTGACAAGTCTCGCGATTCGGCGAGCCCGATCAAGGAGATCACGACATGAAACTCAAGAAATTCGTCGCGGCCGCGGCGTTCGGTGCGGCTGCGGTCGGCGCGGGGGCCGGCATCGCGCACGCCGATCCGGACGGCCCGCCCGGCCCGCCGTGGGTGCCGGGGCCGGGTGTCAACGTCGGTGGACCGGGCAATCCGCTGCCGCCGGGACAGGGCTACCTGCCGCCACCGGGACATCGCGGCGACATCGACGGCATCGTGCCGGTGTGGGCGCCGCCACCGCCCCGGCCGCCGGTGTGGGCGCCGTGGCTGCCGGTGGTGTGGAACGGTGATCTGCCGGGCTGGGGGGTCTGGTGGAACGGCGGATTCATTCGGCTCTGACGTCGGCGTCTCACGTCAGCCCAGGCTGCTCTCCCGGCCCGCCACAAACACGCCCAGCCGCGGATCGTTCGAGGTGATGCGGTCGACCTCCTCGCCGCCGTCGCAGCGATAGAGCCCGATGGTGATCGAGTCCTTGTGCCGGGCGATCACCGCCCAGTGCGCCCCGGCGTCCTGCCAGCGTTGCAGGACCGCCACCGGATCAGCACTCACCTGATCCATAATGGTCCGAGTGCCGCGCGGGGGTATGCGGCGGTGAGGGGGAGCGGTGAGCTGGTCGGCGGTAGCGGCCGCGGCGGTCTTCATCTGGCTGGGCATGGTGCTGGCCATCTCGTTCCTGGAGGCGCCACTGAAGTTCCGCGCCCCCGGTGTCACCATCCAGCTCGGCCTGGGAATCGGGCGGCTGGTGTTCCGTGCCCTCAACGCGTGCGAACTGGCGCTGGCGGTGTTGATCGTCGTCGCCCTGGTGATCGGCAGGCCCAGTGTCGGGGTGACCGCCGCGACGCTGGTGGCCATCGGCGCCCTGCTGGTCCAGCTGATCGCCGTGCGCCCCTGCCTGACCCGGCGGTCCGACGCGGTGCTCGCCGACGCCGCCCAGGCCGAATCCGGGCGCTCCAACGCGCATTTCGTCTACGTGGGGTTTGAAGTCGTCAAGGTGGTGGCACTGTTGGTCGGCGGCATCCTGCTGCTGTCCGCCTGAGCTTGGAGGGGTTATGGACTCGGTCTCGCTTTCTCAACTCGCCGATGAGCAAATGGACGCCGCGCGCTCATCGCACAGCGGCCGCGCCGCGCACACCGTGCACGGCGGACACGATCACCGGCTTCGGCAGACGCTGATCGCCCTGGCCGCCGGGCGTGATCTCAGTGACCACAACAGCGCGGGGGAGACCACGCTGCAGGTGCTGCGCGGCCGGGTGCGGTTGACCACCGCCGGCGAGACCTGGAACGGGTCCGCCGGTGATCTGCTGGTGATCCCGCAGGAACGCCACGGTCTGCACGCCGACGAGGACGCCGTGGTGCTGCTGACCGTGCTCGCCGACAGCCGCCCCGCTCAGTAGCGGTAGTCGGCCAGGTCGGTGGAGCCCTCGCGGCGCCCGCCGTCCAGCACCAGCAGCGCGGGCACCATCTCGCAGGTCACCAGCCCGTGGCCGCCCGTCACCTGGTCGACGATGTCGAAGCTGCGCGCGATGCGGTCCGGGGTGTCGACGACGATCGAGATCACCGGCACCTGACGGCCGAACTGAATCAGCTTGTCCCCGTGTGGTTTATGGTCGCCGTGGAAGCCCCAGATACCGCGCAGCACCGTCGCACCGCTTGCCGTGCCGGACTCCAGCAGCCGCCGGACCAGGGCCCGGTGAACCGGTGCTCCGTCGTGGCGGGTGGCCTCGGAGGTGAAGATCATCAGCTTCTGGCGCACCTGACGGCCGTCGGCGTCGAGGGCGGGCAACACCGGTGGGCGGGCCAGCAGTTCCCCGTCGCGTTTGCACACCTGCACCCGTTCGACGGTGGCCAGCGGCTCGCCCAGCATCTCGGTCAGCCCGGGCAGCACGCCGCGTACCTGCGCGGTGCTGCCGACCGCGATGATCATCATCGGCACGTCGACGTTGCGGGCGAAGAAGTGCGCGCGCCGGCGTTCGCCGTGCGCGGTGCCGTCCACCGCGAGTAGCGCCGATGCGCCGTCGAAGTGGTGGCGGTGCAGCAGGTCGCACACCGCGTAGAAGGCCGGTGCGCCGTCGACCCGGTGCCGCCGGCCCACGTAGACGGTGAGTTTGACGGCGTCGCCGTCGGGCAGCGGGGTCGATACCGGGTCGGTCACCAGCCGCGCCCGCTCCAGGGTGAGCAGGCCCTGGGTGGTCATGGCGACGGCGTCGTCCAGCAGGGCGGTGATGACGGCCTCGGTGTCGACGGCGGCGACGGCGACCGGCGGGTCCTCGGAGAGCGTGAGCGACTGGTCGCTGCGGACGATCCTGCTCAGCCCGAAACTGGCGATACCGCGCAGCATCACGCTGGTGGCGACCTGACGCTCGGCGAATAGGTCCAGCATCGCCTCGGCGACGAACCGCTTGCCGGTGCGCTGACGTTCGCCGAAGTACGCGGTCAGCTTGAGGTAGGCGTCACTCATAGCAGGCCGGCGATCGACTGGCCGGCCACCGCGGCGGCGACACCGAGAACGACGCTGACCACTAGGTTGGCCAGCGCGGGCAGGATCTGGCGCTCCTCAGTGAGCCGCTGGGTCTCCAGCATCCAGGTGGAGAAGGTGGTGTAGGCGCCGACGAACGCGGTACCGACCAGCAGTGCCACCTGGTGGCTGAGCGTGAGCCCGGTGATGAACCCGAGCAGCACCGCGCCGCTGATGTTGACGGTCAGGGTGCCGAACGGGAACGAGCGCGCGGCGCGGCGCGCGACGGCCCGGTCGACCATGAACCGCGCCACCGAACCGAGGCCGCCGATCAGGAACACCCCGGCCCACACGGCGACGTTCATGCGCGAATCCTGACCCGGCGCACCAGCACCGTCGCCGCGTACACCGCCACCAGGCCGGCGGCGATGCTGGCCACGGTGTAGCCGGCGGCCAGCCCGTAGTGGTGGGCCTCGATCATCTTCAGCGTCTCGACCTGCATCGTGGAGAAGGTCGTCAGCCCGCCGCACAGGCCCGTGCCCAGCATCGGGCGCCGGTAGCTGGACAGCGGCAGCCGCTCGAGCAGGCGGGTGGTGAAGTAGCCGAGCAGAAACGCCCCCACGATGTTCACGATGAACGTCGCCCACGGCCAGCGCGACGGGTCCGACACCAGGACGCTCGCCAGCCCGGCCCGGGCGGCGGTCCCCACCGCGCCGCCGGCGAAAACGGCCGCCAACTCCCGGTTGTCATGGCCGAACAACGGCGTCCCCCTTAACCGTGGGTGATCACAGGCAACAAGGAGAAAGTATCGCCCGCCGCGGGGCAGAATTGCGCCATGGCGGCTAATCCCCGCGCCGGTAAGCCGGCGCTCCCCGAAGACCTCATCGACGTGCCCCACCTGGTGACCGCGTACTACACGGTCACCCCGGATCCCGACGACGTGGCCCAGCAGGTGGTGTTCGGGACCTCGGGACATCGCGGCTCGAGCCTGGACGGTGCGTTCAACGAGGCGCACATCCTGGCCACCACGCAGGCCATCGTCGAGTACCGCGCCGGGCAGGGGACCACCGGTCCGCTGTTCATCGGCCGCGACACCCACGGCCTGTCCGAGCCGGCCTGGGTGTCGGCGCTGGAGGTGCTGGCCGCCAATGACGTTGTGGCGATGATCGATTCGGCCGACCGCTACACCCCGACCCCGGCCGTGAGCCACGCCATCCTCACCCACAACCGCGGCCGCAGCGGCGATCTGGCCGACGGCATCGTGGTCACCCCGTCGCACAACCCGCCCCGTGACGGCGGGTTCAAGTACAACCCGCCCAACGGCGGGCCTGCCGACACCGACGCCACCGGGGCAATCGCCAAGCGCGCCAACGAGATCCTCCGCGGCGGGCTGCGCGAGGTGAAGCGGGTGCCGCTGGCCCGCGCGCTGCAGTCGGCGCACCGGCACGACTACATGGACGCCTACGTCAGCGATCTGCCGAACGTCGTCGACATGCACGCCATCCGGGCCGAGACCATCCGCATCGGGGCCGACCCGCTGGGCGGGGCCAGCGTCGACTACTGGGGGGCCATCGCCGAACGGCACAGCCTGGAACTGACCGTGGTCAACCCGCTGGTCGATGCGACGTGGCGATTCATGACGCTGGACACCGACGGCAAGATCCGGA
>JAGQTW010000037.1 GCA_020438785.1 Mycobacterium sp.
TTCGGCCGCGACCACACCACGGTGATGTACGCGCAGAAGAAGATTCTGGGTGAGATGGCCTACCGGCGTGAGGTCTTCGATCACGTCAAAGAGCTCACGACCCGGATCCGCCAGCGCTCCAAGCGCTGACTCACCCTGATTTCTTTCATTCCGGTCAAAAAACTTTGGCCACAGTCGCAACACCCGTTACGCCACCGCCCTGTGCACACCGGTGTGGAGAACGCCGGTGCACCTGCCGATCACCCCGGGATGGTGGGACACAACTTCATCGCATCCACATACCGGCCGGGTACCGCCACCAGCCATGCACAAGTGATCAACATGCCCACACCGCCCCCGAGCAGGCCGTCGTTGTGATCATCCACAGGTTGCACAGGCCCTATTACTACTGCCGTTAGATATCCCTGGTTTCTTCTCAGAAGAACACCGTTGGGGAACAGCGCATTCACAGGGTCGCCGACCCAGCCTCGGGGCGCTCTTGTCGCCCATATCGATTAGCTTTCAAGTTGGCGTCCGACGCTCTACGGTTGGCATCTGACAGCTCGGCTGTCGTCCACAGGTCACCGTCGCACCGGTTGTCCGCGGCGGCCGGCGCCGGTCAGGGCGTTGGCAGGGTGGCAGGGTAGATGAAGGGACACTATGGACGTGGCGACCACGACGGTTGATTCCGACTTGAAGTTCCGTCTGGTGCGGGAGGACTTCGCCGAAGCGGTCGCCTGGGTGGCGCGCAGCCTGCCGTCGCGGCCGACGATCCCAGTCCTGGCCGGTCTGCTACTCACCGGTTCCGAGGACGGTCTCACGATCTCCGGTTTCGACTACGAAATCTCCGCGGAGGTGCAGGTTCCCGCCGAAATCGCTTCTCCCGGAAGCGTTTTGGTGTCGGGCCGGTTGCTGTCCGACATCACCAGGTCGTTGCCGGCCAAACCGGTGGACGTCACCGTCGAGGGCCGCCGGGTGTCACTGACCTGCGGCAGCGCCCGGTTCTCGTTGCCGACGCTGGCGGTCGAGGACTATCCCACCCTGCCCACGCTGCCCGAGGAGACCGGGGTTATCTCGGCCGATCTGTTCGCCGAGGCCATCGGTCAGGTCGCGGTCGCGGCCGGTAAGGACGACACGCTGCCGATGCTCACCGGCATCCGGGTGGAGATCTCCGGGGACACCGTGGTTTTGGCGGCCACCGACCGGTTCCGTCTGGCGGTCCGCGAGCTGACCTGGTCGACGTCGTCGCCCAGCTTGGAGGCCGCCGTGCTGGTGCCGGCCAAGACGTTGGCGGAGGCGGCCAAGGCCGGCACCTCGGGATCCGAGGTGCACCTCGCCCTCGGCGCCGGATCGGCGGTCGGGAAGGAGGGCCTGCTGGGTATTCGCAGCGCCGGTAAGCGCAGTACCACCCGACTGCTCGATGCCGAGTTCCCGAAGTTCCGGCAGCTGTTGCCCCCCGAGCACACCGCCGTCGCCACCGTCGGGGTGGCCGAACTCACCGAGGCGATCAAGCGTGTCGCGCTGGTGGCCGACCGAGGTGCGCAGGTCCGGATGACCTTCGGCGAGGGTGTGCTGAATCTGTCCGCCGGCGGCGACGACGTCGGGGAGGCAGAAGAGGATTTGCCGGTCCAATTCGCTGGTGAGCCGCTGACCATCGCCTTCAATCCGGGATACCTGACCGACGGCCTGGGTTCGCTGCACACCGATCGGGTGACGTTCGGTTTCACCACGCCCAGCCGTCCCGCGGTCCTTCGCCCCACCGGCGACGACGATGTGGCGGCCGGCGGCACCGGGCCGTTCCCCGCCGTTCAGACGGACTACGTATATCTGCTGATGCCGGTCCGCCTGCCCGGCTGACCAGAACCTGACGGGAGAGAGGCGCGCACATGCAGCTCGGTTTGGTCGGCCTGGGCAAGATGGGCTTCAACATGCGGGAGCGGCTGCGCGGCGGCGGCCACGAGGTGGTCGGATACGACCCTCGTCCCGAAGTGAGCGATGTCCCGAGCCTCGCCGCCCTGGCGGAGGCGCTGACCGCACCCCGGGTGGTGTGGGTGATGGTGCCGTCCGGTCCGATCACCGACGAGACCATCACCGCGCTTGCCGAGGTGCTCAGCCCGGGCGACCTCGTGGTCGACGGCGGTAACTCCAAGTACACCGAGGACGCACCGCACGCCGAACTACTCGGCAAGAAGGGCATCGCGTTCGTCGACGCCGGCGTCTCCGGTGGGGTGTGGGGCCTGACCGAGGGTTATGGCCTGATGGTCGGCGGCAGCGACGAGGACGTTGCGCGCGTGATGCCGATCTTCGACACCCTGCGGCCGGGCGGGGAACTCGCCGACGGTTTCGTGCACGCCGGCCCGGTGGGCGCCGGGCATTACGCGAAGATGGTGCACAACGGCATCGAGTACGGGCTGATGATGGCCTACGCCGAGGGCTACGAACTGCTGGCGGCCGAACCGCTGATCACCGACACCCAGGCGGTCATCCAGGCCTGGACCAACGGCACCGTGGTGCGGTCCTGGCTGCAGCAACTGCTGGCCAAGGCGCTCAAGGAAGACCCCAACTTCGTGGACATCTCGGGTTACACCGAGGATTCCGGTGAGGGTCGCTGGACGGTCGAGGAGGCGATCCGCCACCGGGTCCCGATGCCGGTGATCGCCGCGTCGCTGTTCGCGCGGTTCGCCTCCCGCCAGGACGACTCCCCCACGATGAAGGCCGTCTCGGCGCTGCGCAACCAGTTCGGCGGGCACGCGGTCAAGCGGGTTCCGCTGTCGGGTTAGGGATGTACGTCCGGCAGCTGGCGCTGCGCGACTACCGCTCGTGGGCGAATGTCGACCTCGAGTTGACCCCCGGCCGCACGGTCTTCGTCGGATCGAATGGTTTCGGGAAGACGAATCTCGTTGAGGCCCTGTGGTATTGCGCCACATTGGGCTCGCATCGGGTCGCCACCGACGCGCCGCTGATCCGGGCGGGTGCCGAGCGCGCGGTGATCTCCACTATCGTTGTCAACGAGGGCCGGGAACTGGCGGTGGACATCGAGATCGCCGCCGGCCGGGCGAACAAGGCGAGGTTGAACCGCTCACCGGTGCGCAGCACGCGCGAGGTGCTCGGTGCGGTGCGGGCGGTGCTGTTCGCCCCCGAGGACCTGGCCCTGGTGCGTGGCGACCCCGGTGAGCGGCGCCGCTATCTCGACGAGTTGGCGACGGTGCGCCGCCCGCGGATCGCGGGCGTGCGCGCCGACTACGACAAGGTACTCAAACAGCGGACCGCGCTGCTGAAATCGGCTGCCGGAGCACGCTTTCGCGGCGATCGCGGCGCGCTGGACACCCTGGATGTGTGGGATGGCCACCTCGCCGCCCACGGTGCCCAGCTGATGGCGGCCCGGTTGGAACTGGTCAACGAGCTGGCGCCCGAGGTGGAGAAGGCCTACCAACTGCTGGCACCGGCGTCACGGCCGGCGGCCATCGGGTATCGCAGCGCGATCGAACTGGACGACCAGGGCTCCACCCAGGACGCGGAGTTCCTGGAGGCCGCACTGCTGGCCGCGCTGGCCCGCCGACGTGACGCCGAACTGGAGCGCGGCATGTGCCTGGTCGGCCCGCACCGCGACGATCTGGAGTTGCGGCTCGGCGACCAGCCGGCGAAAGGCTTTGCCAGTCACGGTGAATCCTGGTCGATGGCCCTGGCCCTGCGGCTGGCCTCGTATGAACTGCTGCGCGCCGAGGGCAGCGAACCGGTGCTGTTGCTCGACGACGTGTTCGCCGAACTGGACACCGCACGCCGACGGGCCCTCGCCGGTGTCGCCGCGACAGCCGAACAGGTGCTGGTCACCGCGGCGGTCGGCGAGGACATCCCGCCCGATTGGGACGCCCGCCGCATCGGCATCACCCTGCAGGACGACGAGTCCGGACGGATCTCGGTGGTCAACCCGTGACCGACTCCGAGAACGATCCCGAATCCTCGGCCGAGCCGCCGGAACACCTGAGCGGGCTGCCCGGCATGGACCTGGTGCGGCGCGCACTGGAGGAGGCCCGCGGCGCGGCCCGCAGCCAGGGCAAGGAGGTCGGCCGCGGGCGGCGCTCCCCCGCCGCCCGGCGTGGTGCGGGTGGCGGCCGGCGAAGCTGGTCGGGTCCGGGCCCGGACCGGCGTGACCCACAACCGTTCGGCAGCGCCGCCAAGGAACTGGCCGCCAGCCGCGGGTGGTCGCCGCGGGTCGCCGAGGGCACCGTCTTCGCCCAGTGGCCCGCGGTCGTCGGCGAGCAGATCGCCGAGCATGCCGAGCCCACCGCGCTGCGGGACGGGGTGCTCAGCGTCGCGGCCGAGTCCACCGCTTGGGCCACCCAGTTGCGGATGGTGCAGGCACAGCTGCTGGCGAAGATCGCGGCCGCCGTCGGGGACGGGGTGGTCACCGCGCTGAAGATCACCGGCCCGGCGGCCCCGTCCTGGCGCAAGGGCCCCCGGCACATCTCCGGCCGGGGACCGCGCGACACCTACGGCTGAGGCCCTCTACCACAGTCCGCTGACAGCCGCGTGAAGGACGCCGACGGGCGTGTCAAGCGTCGGGACGTATGCCGATCCGTGAAATTCCGTGCACGGCGCAACTAGGTGTGTAGAAACGCCGCCGCAGAATCGGTCCGGTCGGTACTTGACGGTAGACTGTGACGAGTCCTGCGGGAGGTCCGTCGAACCACCCGCCGCGAAACCCCGAGGAGACCTGTCCGACCGTGGCTGCCCAGAAGAAGAACAACCAGGAGTCCTACGGTGCGGACTCCATCAAGATTCTCGAGGGGCTCGAGGCCGTTCGCAAACGTCCCGGCATGTACATCGGCTCCACCGGCGAGCGCGGCCTGCACCACCTGGTATGGGAGGTCGTCGACAACGCCGTCGACGAGGCGATGGCCGGCTTCGCCACCAAGGTCGACGTGCGGTTGCTCGAGGACGGCGGCGTCGAGGTCGCCGACGACGGCCGCGGCATCCCGGTGGCCATGCACGACTCCGGTGTGCCGACCGTCGACGTCGTGATGACCGTGCTGCACGCCGGCGGCAAGTTCGAGGAGGGCGCCTACACGGTCTCCGGCGGCCTGCACGGAGTCGGTGTCTCCGTGGTCAACGCCCTGTCCAGCCGGCTGGAGGCGGACATCCGCCGCGACGGACACGAGTGGTTCCAGACCTATGACAACTCCGTACCCGGCACCCTCAAGCAGGGCGATGCCACCAAGAAGACCGGCACCACGATCCGGTTCTGGGCCGATGCCACCATCTTCGAGACCACCACCTACGACTTCGAGACGGTCGCGCGCCGCCTGCAGGAGATGGCCTTCCTCAACAAGGGGCTGACCATCAACCTGACCGACGAGCGGGTCAGCGCCGAAGAGGTCGTCGACGAGGTGGTCAGCGACACCGCCGAGGCGCCGAAGTCCGCGGAGGAGAAGGCGGCCGAGGAGGCCGTCGCCCCCCAGAAGGTCAAGCACCGCACCTTCCACTACCCCGGCGGCCTGGTCGATTTCGTCAAGCACATCAACCGCACCAAGCAACCGATCCACAACACCGTCGTCGACTTCTCCGGCAAGGGCGAGGGCCACGAGGTCGAGGTGGCGATGCAGTGGAACGCCGGTTACTCGGAGTCGGTGCACACCTTCGCCAACACCATCAACACCCACGAGGGCGGCACCCACGAAGAGGGCTTCCGCGCGGCGTTGACGAGCGTGGTGAACAAGTACGCCAAGGACAAGAAGCTACTCAAGGACAAGGACCCCAACCTCACCGGTGACGACATCCGTGAGGGGCTGGCCGCGGTGATCTCGGTGAAGGTGGCCCAGCCGCAGTTCGAGGGCCAGACCAA
>JAGQTW010000004.1:0-2476 GCA_020438785.1 Mycobacterium sp.
CGGTGTCCGGGATGACCAGACCCGACGCGGTGGTCGTCTCGGCCTCGTTGGCCTGAACGAGGATCTTGTCCTCGAGTGGCTTGATGTTCACGCTCGCCACGATGGAGCCCTCCACTGTTATGGGTGCGGGTCCGGGGCCAGCCCCGGACCAATCGGATTAACCAGGTGTTCGGCATTCGTCCGTGCCCTCGCGCCGTCGTCGCGGGTGCCGACACAGGGGTTGTCCGCCTGCCGCCTAGCACTCTATACATGAGAGTGCTAGCACTCAAGGGCGGGACCCTGCGAATTCGCGCTCAGCGGACAAGGCCGCTCAGCCGGGCCGGCCGCGCGCGGCGCGCAGATCCCCGAAAAACGCGATGACCAGGGCATTGAACAGGTCAGCACGCTCCCACTGCAGGAAATGCCCGGCACCGGGCAGCACGACGGGGCCGGTCCGGTTGGTGAAGGCCACCTCGCACGTGTGCAGGAACTCGGGGCCGACGACATGATCGTCCATCCCGTAGAGGATCAGCGTGGGCACGTCGACCTTGCGGTCCATGATCGGCGGCTCGCTGACCGGCCTGCCGTAGGCCAGTTGGTAGACGGCCCAGCCGGCCCGCAGCCGCTCCTCGGTGCCGAACGGCTCGGTCATGAAGTCGACGTCGGCCGGACCGAAGGTGCCCGGCGAGGCCCACAGCCGATGCCCGTACATCTCCCCCACGTAGCGGCGGCGCTTGGCAGGGGTGTCCAGTTCGGCGGCCAATGCGTCCGGGGTCTGCCCCTGGCGCTGCCGGTAGTCGCCGGTCGGCCCGTCACTCAGCACGGCCGCCGGGTCGATGCCCGCGGCGATGAAGTCGTCGAACACCAGGGGCGGCACGGTGTCGAAGAACACCAGCTTCTCGACGAAGCCCGGATAGCGGTGCAGCAGGTCCACCGCGACGACGCCGCCGACGTCACCGCCGACCACGCCGCAGCGCTCGTGGCCGAGGACGTCGTGCACCAGCAGGTAGACATCGCGGCTGTAGGCGGCGATGTCGTAGACGTCGGCCTGCGACAGCTCCGAATCGCCGTGCCCGCGCAGGTCCGGAGCGATCACCTCGTAGCCCGCGTCGGCGAGCGCGGTTATGTTGCGCCACCAGATCCGCTTGGTCTCCGGGTAGCCGTGCAGCAGGAGCAGCGGATAGCCCCCGCGCCCCTCGTGGACGAACGCCAGGCTCAGCCCGTCCCGGCCCGGGCTCGCGGGAACCTCGCGCCGGTGCACCTCGAACGCGTCGGGCGCCGGGGTGGCCGGCTGGGCGGGGCGCAGCCGAATGTCGTAGCGCATCAGCAGCGGGGCCGGCTCATGCCACCTGCCCGGCGATGACGGGCAGGCCCGGGTCGCTCGCCACATCGAGCCGCGACGGCGACGCACCGGCCGCGATCAGCTGCGCCGCGAACGAGGCGATCATCGCGCCGTTGTCGGTGCACAGCCTCGGCCGCGGGATCCGCAACGTCAATCCCGCTTCGGCGCAACGCTCTTCGGCCAGTTCGCGCAGTCGGGAGTTGGCTGCCACCCCGCCGGCGATCAACAGCGTCGAGACCTCCATCTCCAGCGCCGCCCGCACCGCCTTGGCGGTCAGCACATCGGCCACCGCCTCCTGGAATCCGGCGGCGACGTCGGCGGTCGACGCGTCGGGATGGCTCTCGACGTAGCGGGCCACCGCGGTCTTGACGCCGGAGAAGCTGAACGCGAACCGGTGATCGCGCGGACCGGTCATGCCGCGCGGGAAGGCGATGGCGTCGCGGTCCCCGGTGCGGGCCAGGTCGTCGAGCGCCTTGCCGCCGGGGTAGCCCAGCCCCAGCAGTCGGGCCACCTTGTCGTAGGCCTCGCCCGCCGCGTCGTCGACGGTGCTGCCGAGTTCCTCGATCGGCTCACCCAGCGAGCGCACGTACAGCAGGTGGGTGTGGCCTCCGGAGACCAGCAGACCGACACTTTCGGGCAGCGGGCCGTGGTCGTAGACGTCGGCGGCCAGGTGCCCGCCGAGGTGGTTGACCGCGTAGAACGGGACGCCCCAGGCGGCGGCGTAGGCCTTGGCGGCGGCCACGCCGACCAGCAACGCACCGGCCAGGCCGGGACCGATGGTGGCCGCGACGACGTCGGGCGCCTCGACGCCTGCGGTGGCCAGCGCGCGGCGCATGGTCGGGCCCAGCGATTCGAGGTGGGCGCGGGAGGCGATCTCGGGCACCACCCCGCCGTAGCGGGTGTGCTCGTCGACGCTGGAGGCCACCTCGTCGGCCAGCAGCGTCACGGTGCCGTCGGCGTCCAGCCGCGCGATGCCGACACCCGTTTCGTCACAGGAGGTTTCGATGGCGAGAACGATCATGAAACTGAATCCCGTCGCATGGTGTAGGCGTCGGCGCCGCTGACCCGGTAGTAGCGCTTGCGGACGGCGACCTTCTCGAAGCCGAGACTGGCGTAGAGCCCGATCGCCGGTTCGTTGTCGGTGCGCACCTCCAG
>JAGQTW010000004.1:2563-11963 GCA_020438785.1 Mycobacterium sp.
CCGATGGTGTGGATCTCGTACTCGAACGGCGGGGTGCGCCCGAGCCGCGAGATGCCCGCGTAGCCGACCAGCTCGTCGTCCACCCGGGCAGCGATGTAGCGGTTGTGCGACGCGGCCAGCTCGCGCACGAAGGCGATCTCCGGCCAGGGGTCGTCACCCTCGAACAGCTGCGTCTCGAGTTCCGCGCAGCGCGCGGCGTCACGCTTGCGCAGCGAACCGTACGAGACCTTCACCGCGCCACCCCGCGCTCGGCGAGCGTCTTGGCGTCCGGCCGGCGCAGATACAGCGGGAGCAGCGGACCCGGCTCGGCGGCCCAGTCCCCGACCGCGGCGACCAGTCCGGCCGCGGTCGGATAGTGCGGCTCGATACCGGGCAGCCCGAACCCGGCGGCCACCTCGGGCGGGCCGGCCACCCGGTCGGCGGCGCCCACCGCGATGTCGGCCGCGGCGCCGACCTCGGGACCCTCGACCCGAACCCCGTCGCGATAGCGCGCCCAATACACCTCGCGGCGGCGGGCGTCGGTGGCCACCAGCACCTCGCCGGTGGTCAGTACGCCGATGGCATCGAGGCTGCACACCCCGTGGACCGGCACGCCCAGCGCATGCCCGTAGGCGGCGGCGGTGGCCATGCCCACCCGCAGGCCGGTGAACGGCCCCGGCCCGCAGCCCACCACGACGGCGTCGAGGTCGGCCATCCGCAGATCGGCCTCGGCGACGGACGCGAGCACGTTGGGGGTGAGCAGTTCGGCGTGCGCGCGGGCGTCCACCCGAACCCGCTGTGCGGCAACCGCGATGCCGGTGTCGTCGCGGCGCACCACGGCGGCGGTGACGGCCGGGGTGGCGGTGTCGATGGCCAGGACGAGGTGTGTCATGCGCGGCTCCACTGCCAGTGCGCGATCCGCACGTCGGTGTCGGCACAACGCTGCAAGGAGATGTCGAGGTGGTTGTCGGACAACCGTTCGGCCAGCCCTTCACCCCACTCGACCACCACGACCGCATCCTCGAGATCGGTATCGAGATCAAGCGAGTCCAGCTCGCCGAGCAGTTCGGCGCCGGTGCGGTCGAGCAGCCGGTAGACGTCGACATGCACCAGCGCGGGCCGCCCGGTGCCGCGCGGCCGGTGCACCCGGGCCAGCACGAAGGTGGGCGAGGTCACCGGGCCTTCGACGTCCATGCCGAGCGCGATTCCCTTGGTGAGAGCCGTCTTTCCGGCGCCGAGCGGACCGGAGAGCACGACGACGTCGCCCGCGCGCAGTTGCCTGCCCAGCCGTTCCCCGAAGGCCATGGTGTCCTCGACGGTGGGCAGTTCCACGGTGCCCGTCTCGGTCTTTCGAACGTGGCCCAGACGTTCACGCATGCCGGGTCCGCGCCTTCCACCGACGGGTCAGCGCAACGAGTTTCGACGGTGTCGCCCGCTCGACCAGCCGAACCAGCGCGTCGTTGATGATCTGCGGCGCCTCGAGTTGCACCAGGTGCCCGGCGCCGGGGACCACCACCAGTTCGGAGTCCGGCAGCACCGCAGCCATTTCCTCGGAGTGGATGACCGGGGTCAGCACGTCGTGGTCGCCGCAGGCGATCATCGTCGGAATCCCGGCCAGCACCGGCAGCGCCGCGCTCTCGTCGTGGACCTCCAGGGCGTGCAGGAACTCCACCAGGGTCGCGATCGGGGTGTCGTGAATCATGTTCTCGGTGAACGCCACGACGCTAGGGCTCATGTGGTCGTCACCGTAGGACGCGGTCCGCAGGATCGGCCGCAGCACCGAACGGGCCGCGCCGCGGGTGCGATGCACCAGCTTCGGGGCATAGCGGGCCGCGAACCGCACCGCCTCCAGCGCGGGATTCTGCAGGATCTCGCCCAGCGGGGAGCGCGGCAGACCCTCGGCGGCCGAGGAGATCAACGCCGCACCGACGATGCGCTTTCCGTACTTCCCGGGGAACTGCCGGGCATGCGAGAGCACCGTCATCCCACCCATCGAATGCCCGACCAGGATAACCGGACCACGCGGAACCATCACCTGCAGAACGGTTTCCAGGTCCTGGCCCAGCTGGCTCACCGTGTAGGTCTGCACCGGCGCCGCGCCGGAACCGCCGTGACCGCGCTGGTCGTAGAACACCATCCGCACCTGCTCGCCCCACTGCTCGGCCAGGGCGGCGCGCTGGAAGTGGAACGAGCCCATCCGCAGGCAGAATCCGTGCGCGAACACCACCGTCAGCGGCGCGGTCACCGGCCCGACCTCGCGGACCACCAGCGGCACCCCGTCCGGCGTGGTGACCACGCAGCCGCGGTCGGCCTCCAGCAGTGCGAAATCCTCACCGACATAGGCGTCTTCGATGTACTCCTTGTGCCGCAGCGCCCTGGCCGCCGAGACCCCGGCGACGGTGCCCACCGCGCTCAACCCGGCGACACCGGCCAACAGTCCCGCCCTCTTACCGGGCCGCAGCCGCGGATCGCCGCCCTTGCGGGCCAGTCGCTCGGCGCTCTTGGCGGCCTGGCGGGCCAGGCGTTCGTCGATGCCCTTGGCGGGCTTGGGATTCGGCGTGGGCCCCGGATCAGTCGCCACCGGCGTCCGCCTCCCGGTAGCTGCGCACCACCCGCCCGCGCGGGCTGGTGACGACCTCGTAGTGAATTGTGCCGAGCAGGTCGGCCCAGTCCTGGGCGGTGAGCTCCCCGGATGTGCCGGGCCCGAACAGGATCGCCTCGTCACCCTCGGCGACGTCGGGTTCACCCGGGCCGAGGTCGACCACGAACTGGTCCATGCAGATGCGGCCGACGCTGCGGCGCAGCCGCCCATTGATCAGCGCATCGATCCGCCCGCCCAGGGCGCGGTAGACACCGTCGGCATACCCGACCGGTAACAGCGCCAGGTTGGTGTCGCGTTCGGCGATCCACTTGTGGCCGTACGAGACTCCCTCGCCGGCCTGCACCGGCTTGACCATCGCGACGGTGCACTTGAGCGTCATGGCCGGGCGCAGGCCCATGTCGCCGAGGTCGGGGATCGGGCTCAGCCCGTACACCGCGATACCGGGGCGCACCATGTCGAACGCCAGGTCCGGCCGGGTCATCGCCGACGGCGAGTTCGACAGGTGCGCCACCTCGAAATCGACGCCGCGGCGGCGGGCCTCGGCGAGCATCTCGGTGAACCGCTTGGCCTGCAGGTCGTTGAGCGGGTCCTCGGGGAGATCGCCGTTGGCCAGGTGCGACATGATTCCGCGCACCCGGATCGCCTCGCCGGCGGTGGCGCGCAGCACCGCGTCGAGCACCGCCGGATACTCCGCGGCGCTGACCCCATTGCGGTTCAGCCCGGTGTCGACCTTGATGGTCAGCTCGGCGGTGCGGCCGGTGCGGTCGACCGCGTCGAGCAGTTCCTCGACCTGCCGCACCGAGGACACCCCGATCTGCACCCCGGCGGTCAGCGCGGGCGCGAAATCGGTGCCGGGCGGATGCAGCCAGGCCAGCACCGGGGCGGTGATGCCGTCGCGGCGCAGGCTGAGCGCCTCGTCGATGGTGGCCACCCCGAGTTCGGCCGCCCCGGCCGCCAGCGCCGCGCGGGCGACCTGGGTCGCGCCGTGACCGTAGGCGTCCGCCTTGACCACCACCATGACCTGCGCCGGGCCGGCGTGTTCACGCAGAACGCGCACGTTGTGGGCAATAGCCCCCAGATCGACGACGGCCTCCGCGCTCGCAGCGGGGAGCTGGGAGTGCGTCGACGGGGTCACCGATGTCGTGTGCATGTTCTCCTCACTGCCGACGATTGTCCCAGAACCGGCCCGCCGGGCACCGAACAGGGCGCTGAGCAGGCCCGGTGTCGCCGTCACCGGCCCGCCGGGCCCCGATTCCGCAGCCGCGGCAGCACGGCGTCGAGCAGGCCTGTGGACAGCCCCGGAACCACGGCCGGGGCCACCGCCCGCACCTCGTCGCCGGGCGCGGTGCCGACGGCGATGCAGCGCATGCCGGCCGCCAGCGCGCCCCGTATCCCGGGCACCGAGTCCTCGAATACCAGCACGTCGGTCGGCTCGCGCCCGAGCAGCGCGGCGCCGGCGCGGAAACCCTCCGGGTCGGGCTTGCCACGGCGGACGTCCTCCTCGGCGACGACGACGGTGATCACCTCCCCGACCGGGCTGGCCGCCAGGACCGCGCGGACGTCGTCGCGCTGCGCGCCGGTGACGATCGCCATCGGCACGCCGTGGTCGGCCAGCACGCCCACCAGGGCGACGGTGTCGGCGGCGATCGGATTGTCGTGCGCGACCAGTTCGCGATAGCGGCGCTTGCGCAACTCCAGCAGCGGATCGACCGGCGCGTCGACCCCGGCAATCCCCAGCGCCTTCTCGACGATCTCGCGGTCGCTGTGGCCGAGCAGGTGCCGGTCGTAGTCGTCCTGCGTCATCGCCCAGTCCAGATGTTCGGCGAAGAGCTCGGCGAAGATCCGGAACAGGATGGGCTCGTCGTCGGAGAGGGTGCCGTTGAAATCGAAGATGACGGCCGGGTTGTCGGCCGCGGCCCATTGCGCGATCACGTCGTGGGCGGCACGCGGAACCGGATACGGCGGCACGGGTCAATAACCTAGTCTTTGCGAACATGCCGTTCCTCTCCGACTCGGAACTGGATGCGCTGCTCGAGCAGCTTCCGGCCCTGGCCGGCCGGCCGCGCCGGCTCGAGGAACTCTCCGGCGGTCTGACCAACCGCAACGTGAAGATCACCACGCCCACCGGCGCCTATGTCGCGCGATGCAGCGTCAACGCCCAGAACCTGCTCGGCATCGACCGCGACAACGAGTTCTACAACAGCAGGGCGGCCGCCGAGGCCGGGGTGGGCGCACCGGTGATCGACTACCGCCCCGATCTGGGGATCCTGCTGGTCGGTTTCCTCGAGGGTGTCACCCTGACCAACGCCGACCTGCAACGCCCCGGGGTGCTGGCCCGGGTGGCGACCGGGGTGCGCGGCCTGCACGCCGGGCCCCGCTTCCGCGATCGGTTCGACATGTTCGAGCGTCAGCCCGCATACCTGAAGGTGGTCCAGGACAACGGCTTTCGCCTTCCCCGCGACTACCTCGACTTCGCGCCGGCGTTCGCCGAGATCCGGCGGGTACTGGAGGCAACCGACCGGACCACGGTGCCGTGCAACAACGACCTACTGGCGGGCAACTTCGTCGACAACGGCGAGCGGGTGTGGCTGATCGACTACGAGTACTCCGGCAACAACGACCCGTGTTTCGAACTCGGCAACATCTGGGCCGAGTGTGGGCTGTCAGAAGACCAGCTGGCCGAACTCGTCACGCTGTACTACGGGCGCCCGCTGCGCAACAAGACCGCCCGCGCGCGGCTGCAGGGCATCGTCGGCAAGTACGGCTGGACGCTGTGGGGCTGCATCCAGAACGGCTCCAGCGCAATCGACTTCGACTTCTGGGCCTGGGCGATGGAACGCTACGAATCCGCGGTCGCCGAGTTCCGCGGCCCGGATTTCGCCCGGCTGCTCGACGACGCGCAAGCCGCTGACTAGGGAGGAACCCATGTCCACCCGTGAGCTACCCGACCGCGCCCAGATCGTCATCGTCGGCGGCGGCGTCGTCGGCGCCAGCGTGGCCTATCACCTGACCAAACTGGGCCGCACCGATGTGGTGCTGCTGGAGCAGGGCCAGCTGTCCTGCGGCACGACGTGGCACGCCGCCGGACTGGTGGGTCAGCTGCGCGCCTCGGAGAGCGGCACCCGGCTGGTGCAGTACTCGACGGCGCTCTATGCCGAGTTGGAGGCCGAGACCGGGCTGAGCGCCGGCTACAAGCAGTGCGGTGGTGTGACGGTGGCCCGCACCGAGGACCGGATGACGCAGCTGCGCCGCACCGCCGCCAGCGCGGCGGCCTATGACCTGGACTGCGAACTGCTCAGTCCGGACCAGGCTTTCGAGCGCTATCCGGTGATGCGAGTCGACGACCTGGTGGGCGCGATCTGGCTGCCCGCCGACGGCAAGGCCAACCCGACCGACCTGACGATGGCGTTGGCCAAGGGCGCCCGGCAGCGCGGCGCCAGGGTCTTCGAGCGGGTGCGGGTGCTCGATGTGCTCACCGACGGTACGGCGGTGACCGGCGTGCGCACCGACGCCGGCGACATCGAGGCCGAGGTCGTGGTCAACTGCGCCGGGCAGTGGGCCAAGGCGGTCGGCGCGCTGGCCGGGGTCAACGTGCCGCTGTACTCGGCCGAGCACTTCTACGTCGTCACCGAAACCATCGCCGGGGTGCACCCCGATCTGCCGATCCTGCGCGACCCCGACGGCTACACCTACTTCAAGGAGGAGGTCGGCGGCCTGGTGATCGGCGGGTTCGAGCCGGAGGCCAAACCGTGGGTGGCACCGGATGCGATCCCGTACCCCTTCGAGTTCCAGTTGCTCGACGAGGACTGGGAGCACTTCGAGATCCTGATGCGCAATGCGCTGCTGCGGATTCCGGCCCTGGAGCACACCGGGTGCAAGAAGCTGTACAACGGCCCGGAGAGCTTCACCCCGGACAACCAGTTCATCCTCGGCGAGGCCCCGGAGTGCGCGAACTTCTTCGTCGGTGCGGGATTCAACTCGGTCGGCATCGCCTCGGCCGGCGGGGCCGGGCGCGCGCTGGCCGAGTGGATCGTCAACGGTTCACCCACCACCGACCTCACGGGCGTCGACATCCGCCGCTTCGCCCCCTTCAACGGCAACGTGGCCTGGCTGCACGACCGGGTGGCCGAGGTACTCGGAGTGCACTACGAGATCCCCTGGCCCAACCGCGAACTCACCACCGCCCGGCCGTTCCGCCGCTCCCCGGTGCACCACCTGCTGGTGGCCGCCAACGCCAACTTCGGCAGCCGGATGGGCTGGGAGCGGGCCAACTTTTTCGCGCCACCCGGCACCGAGCCGGTGATCGAGTACTCCTGGGGCAAGCAGAACTGGCTGGACTGGTCGGCGGCCGAACAGCTCAACACCCGCACAGGCGTCACGGTGTTCGACCAGACGTCGTTCTCGAAGTACCTGCTCGCCGGGCCGGATGCCGAACGGGCGCTGCAGTGGCTGTGCACCGCGGATGTGGCTGTGCCGGTGGGCAGGTCGGTGTACACCGGCATGCTCAACGAACGCGGAACCTACGAGTCCGACGTCACCGTGACTCGCACCGGGGCCACCGAGTTCCTGATCGTCAGCAGCGCGGCCACCACCGAACGGGACAAGGACCACATCACCAGGAACATGCCGGCCGGCGCGCGGGCCGAACTGGTCGACGTGACGTCGGCGCTGGCGGTGTTCGGCGTGATGGGCCCGCGCTCCCGTGACCTGCTTGCCGCCCTCACCGACGCCGACCTGTCCGATGCGGCCTTCCCGTTCGGCACCAGCCGGCTGATCGCGCTGGGCTATGCCACCGTGCGGGCAACCCGGATCACCTACGTCGGCGAACTCGGTTGGGAGCTCTACGTTCCCGCCGAGTTCGCGGTCGGGGTGTACGAGGACCTACTGCGGGTCGGGGAACGCTTCGGCGTCGGCCGCGGCGGCTACTACGCCATCGAGTCGATGCGGCTAGAGAAGGGCTACCGCGCCTTCGGCCGTGAGCTGACACCCGGTGAGAACCCCGTCGAGGCCGGTCTGCTGTTCGCCTGTAAGCTGAAGACCGACGTCGACTTCCTCGGCCGCGCGGCGGTTGAGCGAACCCGCGCCGAGGGGCCGCGCAAGCGGCTGGTGAGCTTCGCCGTCGACACCCCCGACCCGATGCTGTGGGGCGGTGAGTTGATCCTGCGCGACGGCGCGGTCGCCGGTCAGGTGACCTCGGCGGCGTGGGGCGCCACCACCGGCGCTTGCGTGGGACTGGCCTACCTGCGCGCGGGTGTGGACACCGTCGTGACGCCGGAGTGGGTCCGCGCGGGTAGCTACGCGGTCGACGTCGGCGGCGAGATCCATCCGATCTCGGTGTCGCTCAGGGCGATCTACGACCCGGCCAACGAACGGATTCGCTAGCCGCGAGTGTGGGCCCTATGCACAGATTTTGGCGCAAAAGTGTGCGGGAGGCCCACACTCGGCGCAACGGCTAATGCGCGAAATGCTGTTCCTCGAAGTGGCCGTCCGGCTTGATCGCGTCGAGGTGGCCCAACACCGCGTTCAGGTCCTCCCACAGCGAGCGGGCCAGGTCGGCGGAGAAGCCCTCCCGCACCACCACCCGCAGCACCGAGACGTCCTCGGCGCCGTCGGGCATGGTGTAGGCGGGCACCTGCCAGCCGTAGGAGCGCAGCGCGGCCGAGACGTCGAACTCGGTGTAGCCGAAGTCCCCGGACAACTTGAACGCCACCACCGGGATGGCCGAGCCGTCGGAGATGACGTCGAAGTGGTGGCAGCTCTCCAACTGGTCGGCGAACCAGCGGGCAGTGCCGGAGAGGCATTGCATCACATGGGTGTATCCGGCCCGGCCCAGGCGCAGGAAGTTGTAGTACTGCCCCACCACCTGGTTGCCGGGCCTGGAGAAGTTCAGGGTGAAGGTCGGCATGTCGCCGCCGAGATAGTTCACCCGGAAGATCAAGTCCTCGGGTAGCGCATCGGAGTTGCGCCACACCACGAATCCGATGCCGGGATAGGTCAGGCCGAACTTGTGGCCGCTGACGTTGATCGAGGCCACCCTTGGCAGCTGGAAATCCCACTCGACCTCCGGGTGCAGGAACGGCACCACGAACCCACCGCTGGCGGCGTCCACGTGCACCGGGATGTCGAGTCCCCTGTCCTTCTCGAGTTGGTCTAGGGCGGCGCAGATCTCGGCGATCGGCTCGAGTTCACCGGTGTAGGTGGTGCCCAGAATCCCGACCACTCCGATGGTGTCCTCGTCGACGGCATCGACCACCTGCTCGGGGGTGATCACGTAACGGTCCTGCGCCATCGGCAGATAGCGCGGCTCGACCTCGAAGTACCGGCAGAACTTCTCCCACACCACCTGCACGTTGGAGCCCATCACCAGGTTGGGGGTGCGGGTCTTCCAGGCGTTCTCGTCCTGGCCGCCGACCCGCTCCTTCCACCGCCACTTCAGCGCCAGGCCGCCGAGCATCACCGCCTCCGACGACCCGATGGTCGAGGCCCCGATCGCGGTGGAGGCGTCGTCGTCGAGCAGGTTCTCGGCATGGAAAAGATCGGCGACCATTGCCACACAACGGCTTTCGATCGCCGCGGTGGCCGGGTACTCGTCCTTGTCGATCATGTTCTTGTCGAACGTCTCGGCCATCAGCTTCTCGGCCTCGGGGTCCATCCAGGTGGTGACGAACGTGGCGAGGTTCAGCCGCGAGCTGCCGTCGAGCATCAACTCGTCATGGATGAACCGGTACGCCGCGGCGGGTTCCATCGCCTCATCGGGCAGCCGCATCGACGGGATCGGATCGGTCGACAACCGGCCGGTGTAGGCCGGGGCGATCGACG
>JAGQTW010000369.1 GCA_020438785.1 Mycobacterium sp.
GGTCGGCGATGGCGAAGCCGGGCTGCCCGTAGTGCACCCGGGCGGAGTCCTTCAGCGCGGCCTTGGTCTTGATGGTGCCGAACGTGATGACCTGGGCCACCCGGTCGCTGCCGTACTTCTCGGCGGCGTAGCGCACCATCTCACCGCGGCGGCGGTCGTCGAAGTCGATGTCGATATCGGGCATCGACGCGCGTTCGGGGTTCAGGAACCGCTCGAACAGCAGACCGTGCTCGATGGGGTCGATGTCGGTGATCCGCAGCGCGTAGGCCACCAGCGAGCCGGCGGCCGAACCCCGGCCCGGACCGACCCGGATGTCGACCGAGCGGGCGTGGTTGATCAGGTCGGCGACGATGAGGAAGTACGACGGGAAGCCCTTGTCGCAGATGACCTCGATCTCATAGGCCGCGCGTTCGGTGTAGTCGGCGGGCACCCCGTCGGGGAACCGCCGCGCCAGGCCGCGGTCCACTTCGAGGCGCAGCCAGCTGGCCTGGGTGTGGCCCTCGGGTACCGGGAAGATCGGCATCCGGTCGCGCGGCGTCCACACGTCGGCATAGGACTGCACCCGCTCGGCGATCAGCAACGTGGAGTCGCACGCCTCGGGAATCTCGGCGTCCCAGAGCTGGCGCATCTCGGCGGCCGACTTCAGGTAGTAGCCGTCGCCGTCGAACTTGAACCGGTTCGGGTCCGACAGGGTCTTGCCGGTCTGCACACACAGCAGGGCCTCGTGATTGTGGGCGGCGTCGCGGGTGACGTAGTGGCAGTCGTTGGTGGCCAGCGGCCGGATGCCGAGCTTGCGGCCAACCTCGAGCAGCCCGTCGCGGACCCGGCGTTCGATGGACAGCCCGTGGTCCATCAGCTCCAGGAAGTAGTTGTCCGGGCCGAAGATCTCGCGCCACCGCGCGGCCGACTCGAGCGCCTCGCGATCGTGGCCGAGGCGCAGCCGGGTCTGCACCTCGCCTGAGGGGCAGCCGGTGGTGGCGATGATGCCCTCGGCGTGCTCGGCGATGATCTCGGCGTCCATCCGCGACCACTTGCCCAGCTGACCCTCGAACGAGGCCCGCGACGAGAGCCGGAACAGGTTGCGCAAACCGATGGCGTTCTCGGCCACCATCGTCAGGTGGGTGTAGGAACCGCTGCCGGAGACGTCGTCGCTCTTCTGGCCCGGGTCACCCCACAGGATGCGCCGGGTGTCGAAACGGGAAGCGGGAGCCACGTACGCCTCGACGCCGATGATCGGTTTGATGCCGACTTTGGTGGCCGCGTTGTAGAACTCGCTGGCACCGAACATGTTTCCGTGGTCGGTCATGCCGATGGCGGGCATCTCCAGGCGCTGGGCCTCGGCGAGCATGGGGGTGATCTTCGCCGCACCGTCCAGCATCGAGTACTCGGTGTGGTTGTGCAGGTGCACGAAGCTATCCATAGGCCCGTCAGTCTAGGGCCGCCGGGCGACACCATCCGGCGTGTCGCACCCCGTGTCCGGTAAGTCGGCTGGCCGGGTTCTCGGACCGCGCGGGTCAGGTGCCGTCACGCAGCAGCCGGGCGATCTCGGCGGCCTGCTCGGCGGCCACCTCACCGGACATCTGCAGGGTCTGGCCGTCGATGGGCTGGGTGATGTTGGGCGCCCACACCACCAGCCCGCCCCGCATGAACGCGGCCTGCTGACCGATGTGGGCGGCGGTGAACCGGGCGAAGTCGGACTGCGATTCGGCGGTCAGGGACAGCTGCACGGTGTAGCCGTTGGCCAGCGGGTTCATGAAGGAATCCGCGTTGGTCAGCTGCAGCCGGACCTCCTCGGGCCCGAGTTCGTAGACGACGGTGCGGGTGATGTCGCAGGTGCGCAGGGGCTGGTTTGGCGGTGTCGGGACCACCGGCGGACATTCCTCCGGCTTGGTCACGAAGGCGGCGGTGACCGGGCGGACGCCCAGCGGCTTGATGGTGGGCGCCGGCGTGGTGCTCGTGGTGCTCGGCTGCACCGGTGCCGGCTGCCGGTTGCGCGGGGCCAACAGGGCACTCAACAGCGGCACCACGATCGCCGCGATGGCCAGCGCCGCGGTGATCGCGATCAGGATCCGCCGGTTGCGGCGGGCGGTGTCAGCCATCGGCGCCGGCCGGCTGGTCGGCACGCGCCCGGCGCACGGCGTCGACCGTGAACACCACCAGCGCCACCCAGATCAGCGCGAAACCGATCCAGCGGCCCGGCGGCATCGGCTCGTGGCCGACCACCACTCCCCAGGTCATCTGCATGGCCGGGTTGAGGTACATCAGCAGACCCAAGGTGACCAGCGGCAGCCGGTGGGCGGCGGCGGCGAAGAACAGGAGTGGGATGGCGGTGACGGGCCCGGCGAGGATCATCAACACCAGGTGGCCGGGACCGTGGTTGGTGAACTGACCGTGCCCACCCACCTGCAGCGCCACCAGGTAGCCGATCGCCAGCGGCGCCGCGATGGCGGCCTCCAGGCCGACGCTGACCGGCGGATCGACCGCCACCACCTTCTTCACCGCGCCATACAACCCGAACGAGCCGGCCAGCCCGAGGGCGATCACCGGCACGTCGCCCACCTCGACGGACAGCAGGATGACCGCCACCAGCGCGATCAGCAGCGCCACCAGCTGGGCCCGGTTGAGCCGTTCCCGGAAGATCAGCACCCCGAGCAGCACACTCACCAGCGGATTGACGAAGTAGCCGAGTGCGGCGTCCACGACGTGGCCGTTGTTGACCGCGTAAACGTAGATGGCCCAGTTCGCCGAGATCAGCGCCGACGCGCAGACCAGCAGCAGCCAGGTGCGGCGGTCGATGCGGGCCAGATCGCTCATCCGCCGCGCCGCCAGCAGCAGCACCGCCATCACGACCGACGTCCAGACGATCCGGTGCGCCAGGACCTCGACCGCCCCGGCCGGCTTGAGCAGCGGAAAGAAGGCCGGGAATACACCCCAGGAGGCGTAGGCGCCGACCCCGAACAACAGGCCGGCGGTCCTGGCCTCGCGGAGCTGCCCGGTCGCGGTCACGACCCGGTGCGCAGCACATCCAGGGCGTGCTGCAGGTCGGCCGGGTAAGGGCTGGTGATCTCGATCCGCCGGCCGTCGGCCGGGTGGGCGAAGGCCAGCGACCGCGCGTGCAGCCACTGCCGTTCCAGCCCCAGCCGCTTAGCCAGGACCGGGTCGGCGCCATAGGTCAGATCCCCGACGCAGGGGTGGTGCAGCGCGGCGAAGTGCACCCGGATCTGGTGGGTGCGGCCGGTTTCCAGATGGACGTCGACCAGGCTGGCCGCCCGGAACATCTCCAGGGTGTCGTAGTGGGTGATGCTGTGCCTGCCGCCCTCGGTGACCGCGAACTTCCATTCGCCGCCGCGGTGCCTGCCGATCGGGGCGTCGATGGTCCCACTGGACGGGTCGGGGTGACCCTGCACCACGGCGTGGTAGCGCTTGTCGACGGTGCGCTG
>JAGQTW010000370.1 GCA_020438785.1 Mycobacterium sp.
ATCGAGTACGAGGGCACCTACCAGCTGCCTGAGGCTCAGCTGGACCGTTTCCTGCTCAAGCTCAACGTTCCGCTGCCACCTCGTGACCAGGAGATCGCCATCCTCGACCGGCACGCCCGCGGCTTCGATCCCCGCGACCTTCGCGCGATCTCGCCGGTGGCCGGTTCCGCCGAGTTGGCCGCCGGCCGCGACGCCGTCCGCCGTGTCCTCGTCGCCGACGAGGTACTGGCTTATATCGTCGATATCGCCACGGCGACAAGGCTGTCTCCGTCACTGCAACTTGGCGTTTCACCTCGCGGCGCGACGGCACTGCTGGCCACCGCACGATCCTGGGCATGGCTGACCGGCCGCGGCTACGTCACACCCGACGATGTGAAGGCGATGGCGAGGCCGACCCTGCGACACCGCATCGCACTGCGGCCCGAGGCCGAACTGGAAGGCGCTACGGCAGACGGCGTTCTGGAGGGCATCCTCTCGGCGGTCCCGGTGCCACGCTGATGGTCCTCACCGGTCGTGCGGCATCGATCGCGTTGCTCGCAGTCCTGCCGATCGCGGTATCGAACCGTCCGGCAACTGTTTTCGTGGTGTGCCTGGCCGCGCTCAGTGCAGCGATCGGCGTCGATATCGCCCTTGCCGGCAAGCTGACGGCCCTGCGGTTCAGCCATTCCGCGCCGTCCTCCATCCGGCTCGGCGAACCGGTGGACGTTACACTGCAGGTCCGCAACGACGGCCGCCGCAGGATCCGGGGTGCAGTACGGGAGGCCTGGCCCCCGAGCGCGGTCGCCACACCACGCGTTCATCGGATCGATTGCAGCCCAGGTGGATCGACGACGTTGATGACCCGGCTGCACCCGGTCCGCCGTGGCGACCTGCACTGCGCCACCCTCGCGGTGCGCGCCATCGGGCCGCTCGGACTGGCCGGACGGCAACGGTCCATGGCGGCGGCGGCCGGAGTCCGGGTACTGCCGCCGTTCCTGTCCCGCAAGCACCTGCCCTCCCGGCTGGCCAGGCTGCGCGATATCGACGGCCAGATACCGGTTCTGGTCCGCGGTCAGGGCACCGAGTTCGATTCGCTGCGCGAATACGTGCCCGGTGACGACGTCCGCTCCATCGACTGGCGGGCCACCGCCCGTCGCGCCGATGTGGTGGTGCGGACCTGGCGACCCGAGCGGGATCGCCGCGTGGTGATCGTCCTGGACACAGGCCGGACCTCCGCGGGACGGGTGGGCCTCGACCCGACCGGCGGGGACCCCAGTGGCTGGCCGCGGTTGGACTGGTCTCTGGACGCCGCGCTCCTGCTGGCCGCCCTGGCCTCGCGGGCCGGTGACCACGTCGACCTCCTCGCCCATGACCGGGTGACCCGGGCCGCGGTGTTCGGTGCGCGCCGCAGCGAGTTGCTGGCCGATCTGGTGGAGGCCATGGCCCCGTTGGAACCCGCACTTCTGGAGTCGGATTCGCCCAGCATGGTTGCCGCCGTCCGAGGACGGGTGCGTCGCCGGGCGCTGGTGGTCCTACTCACCGACCTCAATGCCTCCGCTCTGGAGGAGGGCTTGCTCCCGGTGCTCCCACAGCTGTCGAGTCGGCACAAGGTGATCGTCGCGGCCGTCACCGATCCCCGGGTGCGTGAACTGGCAACCGGACGCGCCGATGCGGCGGAGGTCTACGACGCCGCTGCCGCGGAACGGGCGCTGGGCGAACGGCGGGTGATCGCCGCCCGGCTACGGATGGGGGGTGTCGAGGTGGTCGACGCGGCCCCCGAGGAGTTGGCGCCCGCGTTGGCGGACCGCTACCTGGCGATGAAGGCGGGCGGCAAGCTGTAGTTCATGCGGTGGGAACGACGTCGGGTGCGTCGGCCAGGTCGCCGGTCTCCCCGGCCAGACTGGCGCGCCGGCCGAAGTGCATCACGTAGGCCAGGAACACCACCTCGACGAGGACCCCGACAGCGACACGCGCGGCCGTCGGTAGCGGCGACGGCGTGACGACCGCTTCGATCAGGCCGCTGACCGCCAGGACCGCCACCAGTCCGACCGCCACCGACACCACGGCGCGGCCCTGCTCAGCCATGGCCTGCGATCGCGGGCGGTGGCCCGGGGAGATCACCGTCCATCCCAGCCGCATCCCGGCCGCGGCGGCGAGGAACACCGCCGTCAACTCCACCAGGCCGTGCGGGATGAGCAGGCCGAGCATGATGTCGGTCTTGCCGGCATCGGCCATCAGGCCTGCGACCACCCCGAGATTGGCCGCGTTCTGGAACAGCAGCAACGGGATCGGGAGACCGAGCAGAACGGCGAAGGCGATGCACTGCGCGGCGACCCATGCGTTGTTCGTCCAGACGCGCAGCGCGAAGGAGGCGGCGGGATGTTCGGTGTAGTACGAGGCGAAGTCGTGGTTGACCAGTTGGTCGAGTTCGGCGGGGGTGCCCAATGCCGAACGGACAGCGGGGTTTCCGGCCACCCAGACGGCGATGATGACGGCCACCGCGACGAACGCCAGCGCGGTGCCGAGCCACCAGCGCCTTGCCTGGTAGGCCACCACCGGGAAGGACACCGTCCAGAACCGGGCGAACTCGCTCCACAGGGGCGCGTGCGCACCGGTGACGGCAGACCGGGCCCGGGCGACCAGCGACGACAACTGCGCGGCCAGCACGGCGTCGGTTGACGACGAGCGGACCATGGACAGATGCGTCGACACCCGCTGATACAGGTCGACCAGTTCGTCGACCTCGGGTCCCGCGAGCCGGCGGCGCCGCGTGATCAGGTGGTCCAGGCGCGCCCAACTGGCCTGGTGCGACAGCACGAAGGCGTCGATGTCCACCGAGCCGATGGTACCGACGGCAGGGTTGCGCCTAGATCTTCATGGCGGGGGCCAGTGCACTCAGTGGGATGTGCGGTTGCACATCGCCCCCGGTGAATGACCAGATGTACTGGCCCGGCGTGAAGTTGATCGGGGAGTCCCGGGCCACCGGGTAGTCGGGCATGTACAGGATCAACTCGTCGGGAGTCAGCGCCCACGCCTTATAACCGCCGGAGTACACCTTGTCCGGGGTCCAGCGGTCCGGGCTGAAGGGGTAGGCGTTGGGCTCGTGCGGCCAGGGCGCCTGATCCAGCGCGGCCTGGATGTAGGGCGCCCCCAGTGTCGGGATCGCGTTGATATCGACGATATCGGCGAGTTGAACCTGCCGGCCGGTCGCCGAATCGAAGGCGAATGTCCGGTAGGCGCTCTGGATGGCAGCGCCCTCGAATCGGCCGGTGCTCTCGGAGTCGTAAGTCTCGTGGAAGAGCACGGTGTGGATGTTGCCGTGGTGGAAGACCTGGAAATTCGCGTCGCCGCGGCTGTTTTGGTACATGTTCTCGCCGGCGGTGCGCCAGTTGTTCATCAGGGTGATCAGGTAGTTGCTGATCGCCGGGCCGATGACCGGGTTGTCGGCCTCGGTTGGGATCGCGATGTTGACCTCACGGACCGCGTTGCGGTTGGACGGTACCGAAGCGTGGCAGTACTGCCCGTTCCACTGACCGCCGATTTGGTCACAGAACGAGACCGCCGACGCCGAGGCGCTCGGTGCCGTGAGCACCGAGGCCGCCGCAGCGACCACCACACCGACGAGCCCGGCCATCCGCATTGCTTGTCCGCCTTTACTTACGGGAGCTCGACTTTGCTTGCCCGCCACTGCCCGTCGACCTTCTCCAGAGTCATCTTCATTCGGCTGCGGTCGATACGGGGATCGGGAAGCTTGGTGTTGGACACCGACTGATCGACGAACAACAGCACCACGGCCTGGTCCTTGGATGCCGATTGGACCGCCGATTCGACGACGATGCCGTGCGCGGTGGCCTTGTTCTCGATCAGCAGCTGACGCAGTTCAACGCTGGACTGCGAGTACATGTCCTTGAACTCACCGGTCGCCCCGTCAAGAACCTCTTTGAAGTTCTGGTCGACGTTGTCCGAGTCGATGCTGGTGAGCACTTGGGCGTAGCTGACCGCCGCGCGTTGGGCCGCCTCGCTGGCCTGCTTGAGTTGGTTCTGCTGCCAGACCTGCCAGGCCAGAAACCCGGTCAGAACCACCAACACCGCGAAGGCCGCCGATACGGCCGCGACGCGCAGGCTGGGTCGCCGTCGACGAGCGCCGGCGGACGACTCCGTCGACTCGGCGGCCGGGTCGTCAACAGCACCGTCCGGCTCGACGCCGTCCTCCGAGGCGGCAACCACCTCGGTGTCGTCGGTGGTTTCCAGCTCGGTCTCGGTGGCGGCCTGCACGGCCACGGATCCCTCATCGGTCATGACTGGCATCTTGGTCTATGTCTCCTCGGCCCGATCAGCTGGGCGGCTCGATCGGCAGCGTCGGGCCGCCGTACGGGGTCGGGATGGAGTACCGGCCCTCCGGGGAGGGGTCGGTGCGCTTGCCGAGGTCCGCACCGGGCGGCGGACCGTAGGTGTCGTCCCCGGCCGGCCGCGGCGCGTTCTTCGCCCCGCGGATCAGCACCGCGGGATCGGTGTCACGGCAGTAGTTGTACATGAACGGCTCGGGGAATTCCGCCGACGACGGTGGCATCCGCGGGGTGCCGTAATCGCAGGTGTAGCGCGGGTAGATGTCGGCCGTAACCCAGAACCCGTCGTCGTGGACGATGCTGGACAGGGAATCCATGACCGAACCGCGGTAGCTCGGGAAGAGCGCGTTGAGCGCCGGGACCCGCAGGTACATCAACTCGGTGACCGTGGTGAGATCGCCCAGCAACTGCACCATGGTGTCGGAGT
>JAGQTW010000038.1 GCA_020438785.1 Mycobacterium sp.
AGAACAATTCGGCCTACATCGGTGACCCGGTGTTCGCGCCGCCGAGCTTCAATCCGGTCAACGGCGCGACCGTCGGCGTCGCCAAGCCGATCATCATCAACTTCCAGCGCCCGATCGCCAACCGGCCGCTGGCCGAGCAGGCCATCCACATCTCGTCGGTTCCGGCGGTTCCGGGCGCGTTCTACTGGACCACCGATACCCAGGTGCGTTGGCGGCCGTACAGCTTCTGGCCGGCGGGCACCGTGGTCAGCATCGACGCCAGCGGCGCCAGGTCGGGCTTCCGGGTCGGTGACTCGCTGGTGGCGACGATCGACGACAAGACCCACCAGATGACGGTCACCCGCAACGGCAAGGTGGAGAAGACGTTCCCGGTGTCGATGGGCCGCCCGGACGGCAAGCACGAGACCAAGAACGGCACCTACTACGTGCTGGAGAAGTTCCCGGACATCGTGATGGACTCCTCCACCTACGGCGTCCCGGTGAACTCACCCGAGGGCTACAAGCTGAAGGTGCAGTGGGCCGTGCGGATCGACAACAGCGGCGCCTTTGTGCACAGCGCCCCGTGGTCGGTCGCCGACCAGGGCAAGCGCAACGTCAGCCACGGCTGCATCAACCTCTCGCCGGAGAACGCCAAGTGGTTCTACGACAACTTCGGCAGCGGCGACCCGATCGTGATCAAGAACTCCGTCGGGCTCTACAACAAGCCCGACGGCGCCGACGACTGGCAGTGGCAGCTGGCCTGACCGGTCCGAGGTTCGCCCGGCGCGCTCAGTTCCAGATGCGAACGCGCTGTTGCGGTTCCAGGTACAACGCGTCGTCGGCACTGACGTCGAACGCGTCGTAGAACGCGTCGATGTTGCGGATCACACCGTTGCAGCGGAACTCCGGCGGTGAGTGCGGATCGGTGGCCAGCCGCCGGACCGCCTCCGCCTCACGGGACTTGGTCCGCCACACCTGGGCCCAGCCGAACAGCACCCGCTGCACGCCGGTCAGCCCGTCGATCACCGGCGCCTCCTTGTCGCCCAGCGACAACCGGTAGGCCAACAGCGCGATGGACAACCCGCCCAGATCTCCGATGTTCTCGCCCACAGTGAAAGCCCCGTTGACATGCGCATCACCGCGGCCCTGCAGGTCGCGTGGCACGTAGGCGTCATACTGCTCAATGAGTTTCTTCGTCCGCGAACCGAACTCGGTCCGGTCCTGGTCCGTCCACCAGTCGACGAGGTTGCCGTCGCCGTCGTACTTGGCGCCCTGGTCGTCGAAACCGTGGCCGATCTCGTGACCGATGACCGCGCCGATCCCGCCGTAGTTGGCGGCATCGTCGGCTTCGGCGTCGAAGAACGGCGGCTGCAGAATGGCGGCCGGAAACACGATCTCGTTCATGCCGGGGTTGTAGTAGGCGTTGACGGTCTGCGGCGTCATGAACCACTCGTCTCGGTCCACCGGGCCGCCGAGTTTGGCCATCTCCCGGTCGAAGGCCACCTCCGTACCGCGAATCACGTTGCCGTACAGGTCATCACGGTCGATCACCAGGGCGGAGTAGTCGCGCCACTTCGCCGGGTAGCCGATCTTGGCGGTGAACTTGTCCAGCTTGGCCAGGGCTCGCTGCCGGGTGTCCGGCGTCATCCAGTCCAGGTCGTTGATGCTGACGCGATAGGCCTCGCGCAGGTTGGCGACCAGAACGTCCATCCGGGCCTTGGCGTCCGGCGGGAAGTGCCGCTCGACGTAGAGCCGGCCGACCGCATCGCCCATCAGACCCTCGACCAATGACACGGCACGCTTCCAGCGCTCCCGGATCTGCTCGGTACCACTGAGGGTGCGGCCGTAGAAGTTGAAGTCCTCCTCGACCAGCGCCTCGGTGAGCAGCGCGGCGCGGGCGTGGATCAGCCGCCAGCGCGCCCAGTCTTTCCAGTCGGCCAGATCGGCGCCGGACCACAGCGCGGCGAAGGCCGTCAGGTAGTCGGGCTGGCGCACCACGAGTTCGGCCACGGTCTCCGGGTCGGTGCCCAGGGCGGCGATCCAGCCGGCCCAGTCGAAGCCGGGCGCCTCGGCCGCCAGGTCGGCGAACCGGCGCAGGTTGTAGGTCAGGTCGGCGTCACGGCGCTTGACGACGTCCCAGTGCGCGGCGGCGATCTTGGTCTCCAGCGCGACGATCCGCCCCGCCCGCTCCGCGTGCTCGTCGGCGGTGCCGCCGAACACCAGCGCGAACATGGCGGCGATGTGGCCGGGGTAGGCGCCCAGGATCGACGCGTGCTGCTCGTCGCGGTAGTAGGACTCGTCGGGCAGGCCGAGCCCGGACTGCGACACGTGTACCAGGTAGCGCGACGAGTTCTTGGAGTCGGTGTCGATGTACAGCCCGACACCGCCGCCGACGCCGGTGCGCTGCAGGACCCCGATCACGGCGGCCAGTGCCGTCGGGTCGGCCGCGGCGGCGATGGCGGCCAGTTCGGTCAGCAGTGGCTGCACGCCGCGGTGCTCGACCGCGTCGGCGTCCAGGAAGCTGGCGTAGAGGTCGCCGATGCGTTGCTCGTCGGTACCAGGCGGGGCGGCGGCCGCCGCCGCCTGCATGATCAGCTCGCGGACCTGTTCCTCGGCCCGGTCGTAGAGGGTGCGGAAGGCCCCGTCGGTGGCCCGGTCTCCCGGCATCTGATACTCGGCCAGCCACCGGCCGTTGACGTGGCCGAACAGATCGTCCTGCGGGCGGACCGAGGTTTCGACGTGGGAGAGGTCAATTCCCGAGCGCAGCGTTTCTACCGTCACCCAACCATCCTTACCACGGGGCCGCGGTGCCGCGGATCGTGCCCGGTAGCCTCCCCTGCATGCCCGAAGCGGAGCCGGCGAGGCAACCCGACGACACGACGCCCGGCGGGGTGTTCTCCGGCTACGGCATCGCCTCCGCGGTGCTGGGCGTCGTGGTGGTGGCATCGCTCGTGCTCATCGGGATGATGTGGTCGTCGCACCGCGCGGCCGTCGGCGAGCGCGAATACCAGAGCCGCGTTCTGCAGTCCGCCGCCGAGTGGACCAGCGTGCTGATCAACATGAACACCGACAACGTCGACGCGAGCCTGGAAAAGCTGCGCGACAAGACCGTCGGTGAGCTCAACACCGATTTCGACGCCTCGATCACGCCCTACCGTGAGGTGGTCAAGAAGCTGCAGGCCAGCACCACGGGGCAGATCGAGTCGGTATCGATCGAGGCGGTGCACCGCGACCTCAGTGCACAGCCCGGACAGCGTCCACCCGCGCCGCCGGCGCTGCCCCCCGAGTTGGCCGCACGCACCGACACCGTGCTGGTCGTGGCCACCTCGGTGAGCCAGAACGCCGCCGCCAAACCCACCACGGTGCGCTGGAACCTGCGCCTGGGCGTCTCCGACGTCGACGGCAAGCTGATGATCTCGCGGCTGGAGTCGCTGCGATGAGGAACCTGGGCCGGGTACTGGCCTTCGACATCGCCGCACCACTCGCGGCCATCGCGGCGCTGCTCGCGATCGGCATGATGCTCGACTGGCCGCTGTGGTGGGTCTCGGTGTGCTCGATGCTGTGCCTGCTCATCGTCGAGGGCGTCATCGTCAACCTGGTTCTCTACCGGCGGGATTCGGTCACGGTCGGCACCGACGACGACGGGCCCGGCCTGCGGTTGGCCGTGGTCGGCGTGTGCACCGCGGCGGTGGTCGCCGCGGTCGTCGTGGGCTACACCCGCTGGACCCAGCCGGACCGTGACTTCACCCGCGACTCCGCCGAGGTGGTGCGCATCGCCACCGCGGTGTCCGAGGCCACCGCGACCTTCGTCCCGGCCGCCCCGGATTCGTCGCTCAACCGGGCGGCCTCGTTCATGGCGCCCGACCGGGCCGAGCAGTTCCGGGCCGAGTTCGGCAAGGCCACCGCCGACCTGGCCAAGCGCAACGTGTCCGCGCAGGCGCAGACCATCTCGGCGGGCCTGGAGGCGCTGGGTCCCTCGGACGCCAGCGTCGCGGTGGTCATGCGCGGAACCCAGAACACCCCCGGGCAACCGCCCAGCATCGCCGCCCTCGCACTGCGGGTCACACTGTCAAAGCAGGACGACCACTGGCTGGTGCATGATGTGGCCCCGCTCAACGCCCGCTGAGCCGGGCGTGGTCGACCTTCAGACAGCGGTCCATCACCACCCGCAACCCGCCGGCCTGGGCCGCCTCGGCGAGCGGCTCGCTCCATAGACCCTGCTGCAGCCACAGGCATTTCGGGCGCGGATGCAGCGCCAGGGTGTCGGCCAGCACCAACGGTAGGTCGTCCTGGCGGCGGAACACGTCGACCATGTCCGGCACCACGGGCAGCTCGGCGAGGCTCGGATATGTTGGCATGCCGTCGATCTCGGCGATGTTCGGGTTCACCGGATACAGCTGGTAGTCGCTGAAGCGGACCAGGTAGTCGAACACCCCATAGCTGGGGCGGGCGGGGTTGTTCGACGCGCCCACCACGGCGACGGTGCAGGTGTCGCGCAGAATCCGTTGCAGCTCAACCGGATCGGGGTTGGTGAACACCTCAGTCGTCGGACGACTGCTGGGCGCGCATCTTGGCGAACCGGTCCGACAGCCGGCGCATCCGGATCATCAGCGACGCCGGCGGGCTGACAGCGGCATCGAGGTACCCGGTCAAGTCGTCGGGCAGCACGCCGATGCGCGAAGCGAATTCCTGCTCGCCCAGACCGGAGCGGTCCAGCAGCAGCCGCACGTGTCGGGCCGCCTCCGCCCGTTCGTTGGCCTCCAGGTGGTTGCGGGCCCGGACCAGCACCTCGGTGAGCGCCTTGGAGATTCCGTACGGCTGGGAGTGCTCCAGCACCTCTTCGACCTGGCGGGCGGTGCGGCCGTACGGGTCCCGCTTGATGGCCACCACGATGCGCTGCCACACGGTGACGTCGCCGGTCTCCAGCGCGGAGCGGATCAACGCGGTCGGCCAGAACTCGACGGGACGGTCGTCGAACTGAAGAGACGTGTCGGATCGGGATGAGGGATCGCGGTGTGGTTGCGCTATCACCGTCACCTCGCCTCCTCCAGGATCGCCACTGCCACCGCCAGGCAACGCTGTCTGATCCTCTCCCATTCGTCGGCCGCTTCCGGCCCGGTCCAACGGTCGCCGTCGTCGTCGACGTCGGTGGGTCTCGGATCGGCGAGCCGGCGCACCAGTTGGGTCGCCACCCATTGTCGCTCAGACTCCCTAGAACCGTAGTACCGGTCGATTCCGGCGAGCACAACCGCGGCGGTCGGGGTGTCCATGCAGTCGACGAGGTCGGCGAATTCCGCGTAGTCCGAACGGCTGTTGCGGCACATGATCAGGTAGCTCTTGAGCCGCAGCGTCTCCGCACCGGTCGGAATCTGCAGCCGGTCACCGGTCGGTAGCTGCACATTGGTCGTCTCGACCGGGCTGAGCCGTTCCACCCCGGTGTCGGTGATGTCCGGCTCGCTCTCCAGCGCGTCCAGTGCCACCGACAGCCGGCCGCGCCACATCGTCACCGGATGGATCGGCCGCGGCCCGGTCGCCCGGCTGACGCGGTAGGACCGCAGCGGCCTGCGTTCGGTGGGTTGCCCGATGCTCGCCCCGATCCGGGCCGACGGGTGCGTGGTCGCCGCGGCATCGTCGCCGCCCTGCACCGTCCCGGCGAGGTCGCCCGACCCGCAGCCGCTGAAGGCCAGCGGGTCGGCGACGCAGATGGCATCGGGCGCCAGGTCGCGCAGCCGGGCGGCGTTCTTGACCACCATCCGCAGGTCGGCGTTGGGCGCCACCAGCGCCGAGATGTCGTCGGGGATGATCACCAGGTCGCCGAGGTCGACCTTCGGCAACGGTTTCTCGAAGTCGACCGACGGCAGGATGCGGGCGAGCCAGCCCGGCAGCCACCAGTTCCACTGATCGAACATGGCCATCAACGCCGGCACCAGCACCAGCCGCACCACGGTCGCGTCGACGGCGAT
>JAGQTW010000371.1 GCA_020438785.1 Mycobacterium sp.
AGCCGGTGGCCGCACGTCCTGCGCCTGGCCCTGTTCGCCGCCTTCCTGCTCACGCTGTTCTATTTCGTGGCGGTGTCCCGGGTGGTCGATGTGGGCCAGGTGCGCGACGCCGTCGCCGCCACCGGACCGGTGGCACCGCTGGCCTACCTCCTGGTCGCCGCCGTGCTGGCCGCCGTCTTCGTCCCCGGGCCACTGCTGGCGGCCGGTAGCGGCTTCCTGTTCGGACCGCTGGTGGGCACGTTCGTGACGCTGGGATCGACGGTCACCACGGCGATGATCACCGCCCTGGTCGGCAGGCACGCGGGGCGGGAGAGCGCCCGGGCACTCCTCGGTCCGGCCTGGGCCGAGCGCATCGACGGCCAGATCCAGCGCCGCGGGCTGTGGGCGGTCGTCGGCCAGCGCTTCATCCCGGGAATCTCCGACGCCCTGGCCTCCTACGCCTTCGGCGCGTTCGGGATGCCGTTGTGGCAGATGGCCATCGGGGCGTTCATCGGGTCGGCGCCGCGGGCCTTCGTGTACACCGCGCTGGGCGCCTCGATCTCCGATCTCTCCTCGCCGCGGGCCTTCGTGTACACCGCGCTGGGCGCCTCGATCTCCGATCTCTCCTCGCCGCTGGCGTTCGCGGCGATCGCGGTCTGGTGTGTCACCGCGATCATCGGCGCGTTCGGGGCCCACCGGGGGTATCGCAGTTGGCGCGCGCGCAGCCGATAATGGCGACCGTGGCTGATCGCAATGTGCTCGGTAGCGACCTGGAACCGTGTGGCAACGACCCGGTGACCGGCTTCTACCGCGACGGTTGTTGCTCGACCGGGCCGGAGGACATCGGCCTGCACACCATCTGCGCGGTGGTGACCGCGGAGTTCCTGGACCATCAGCGCTCGATCGGCAACGACCTGTCGACGCCGATGCCGCAGTACCGGTTCCCGGGTTTGGTGCCGGGTGATCGGTGGTGCGTCACCGCCCGGAACTGGCTGCGCGCGTATCAGGACGGCTGCGCCGCGCCGGTCGTGCTGGCGTGCACCCACGAGCGCACCCTGGACGTGGTGCCCCTCGAGACGCTGCGCGAGCATGCCGTCGACGTGCCCGACGACCTGGACGGTCTTTAGCAGTTGCCGGTCCTGGCCGCCGCTAGCCCCCGAGGCCGTGGTGGTGGTTACCGGGCGCCTCGGTGGGTGCCGGCGGGGCGTGCACCGTGGGGGTGAACACGTTGCCGCCGGTGGGATTGATGGACTTCTCCGTCGGCGACACGGACGTGGTGACCGGCGGGCTGGTGGTGGGTGTCGTGGTGCCCGACGGGCCCTGGTTGCCGCCGTTGCCGCACGCGCTGGCCAGCGCGCTCAGGCCGATCAGCAGGGCCGTACCGCCGATGACGACGGGACGGCGGGTGGCGCCGGTGGTGGAGCGGGCGATGGTCATCTGGACTCCCTCTCTTGCGGCCATCAGGATATGTCAGACGCTCAAATTTCCGGCGGTCATCTCAAATGCAGTCGGAGGCCCCGTCCACCACGAATACCGCTCCGCTGGTGTAGGAGGAGTGCTCGGTGCACAGAAACGCGATGGCCGGGGCGATCTCGTCGACCCTTCCGAATCGGCCGAGCGGAACATGGGCCACCTCGGCGTCGACGATGGCGGGCACCGCGTGCATGGGCGCGGTCATCGGGGTGTCGATCGCCCCGGGCGCCACCGCGTTGACGCGGATCCCGTCCTTGGCCCACTTCACCGCGAGAAGCCTTGTCACCGCGATGATTCCGGCCTTGGCCGCACTGTAGCCGGGCACCATCGGCACCGCCCGCAGCGCCGACATCGAGGCCAGGTTGACCACCGAGGCGCCACCGGCGGCGGTCGACGCCTTCAATGCCCGCCGCAGCGCGACGGTGAGCCGGTAGGGGCCGTCGAGGTTCAGGGCGACGGATGCGTCGAACCCGTCGGGCGCGGATTCGTCGAGGCCGCCAGGGAAATTCGCCCCGGCGTTGTTCACCAGCACGTCGAGGCGCTCGAACCGGCCCGCCACCGCCGCCACGGAGTCCGGGTCGGTGAGCACGAGTTGGGCATAGCTCATCCCGGACAGGTCGGTGTCGTAGTCGGCCGCACCGGTTCGGGTGCCGGTGACGGTGACGTCCGCGCCGGCGTCCCGGAACAGCGCCGCGGTCGCAAGGCCGATCCCACTGGTGCCGCCGGTGATCAGCGCGCGAACACCGGCGAAGTCGAAGCGAACCCGCGCGTTCACGCGTAGCCCGCGATCTGCTTCGTCAGCCATGCGGTCTCCCAGAAGTTGTCGGAGTCGGCGAGCAGCCGTTCGTGGGCCGCCTTGAGCACCCGGCGGGCGCCGGCGTGATCCGGGGCGGTGTCGGTCACCAACTCGGCGAGCTGGATCGCCGCGACGGGCCGGCCGGCGTCCAGGTGGGCGTGCGCCCGATCGACGATGGCCTCGGCCCCGGCCAGGTCCACCAGGTCGGCGCTGACGCCGGACGGGTCGACGGGGTACAGCTCGGCGGTGGAGCGGTGATGGAACCAGCCCGAGTAGTTCTCCCAGATCGCCCGGACGTCCCAGGCCACCTTGCCGTAGCCCTCCCCCACCTCCAGTTCGGCCGGCAGGGTGATCTCCCGCATCAGGGTGCGGACGTCCTTGCCGGCGTTCATGCCGGCGACGGTGGCGTCGTGCACGTAGCGGACCGCGTCGCGGAGCCGGATGAGCTCGGCCTGGATGCGCTCGGCGCCGCCGATCGGCCCGAAGTGACCGGTGAGCAGGACGTCCGGCTCGAGGGCGCGGACGCGCTCGATGGTGTCGATCACGGTGAGCGCATCGCGGTAGCGGTCGCCGCGCATGGTCACCAGGTTCGGGATGTGACCGAACAGTGCGCCGAAGACGTTGCCGCACAGACATATCCGCTCGTCGGGCAGCCAGACCACCATCGAGTCGGTAGTCTCCCCGCCCGGCGTGGCGATCAGTTCCAGCGTGCGTTCGCCGACCTTCAAAGTCAGGGTGTCCTCGACGAGGATGTCCGCGGTGGGGGTGCTCTGGCCCGGCAGCTTCCGGCCGAACTTCTCCTGGATCCTGGCGATGCCCGCGGCGAGGGTGTCGGAGAACGCGAACGCGCTTCGGGCGGCCCGGTAGCGGGCCAGCCGCTCGTTGTCGTCACGCCACCGCTGCCAGTTCGCCTGCGCCACCACCTCGGTGTCGGGGTCGCGCACGCTGTCCAGGCCGCCGACGTGGTCGTAGTGCCCCTGGGTGACGATGAGGTAGCGCACCGGCGCGGCGTCGACGGAGTCGAGGTTCGCGCGGTGCACCGGGCCCTCGAAACCCATGCCCGCGTTGATGATCACCCGGCCCGCGGTGGTCGGCAGCAGGTAGACGTTGGACAGTCCGGGCGAACACCAGATGCCGGGGACGATCTCCGCCACCTGGCCGGGCACCGCGGGCAGCATCGCCGCCGCACCGGGGCGGCTGCGGTACACCGGCGCGGCGTCGTCCACGCCACTCGTCATCGCATGCTCCTTCAGGTTCGGGCGGACCCGCCGTGGACCTCGGGCCGGACGTCGAAGCGGTCGAAGTAGAAGCCGAATCGCGACCGCAAGTCCTCGGGGGTGACACCGAAGTGGCCCTGCAGGTCGTAGCGGATGTTGCCGTGCTTGCCGCGGGGGTTGTCGTCGAGATAACGCGCGAAGCGCTTGCGAACCCCGGGCGTCAGCTCGACGCCGGCCTTGTCGTACAGCGACTCCAGGACCGTGATCTCGTTGCCGTTGAGTTGGTGGAAGCTGATGTCCACACCGCGGTCTGCGGGCACCAGGTCGCGGTCGCGCACGCACGCGCTGAGCAACCGGTGCACCCGGTCGCTCCAGTAGGTGACGAGCCATTCCGGGTCGATCGCGGTGCGGCGCAGGCGATCGGCGTAGGCCATCATCGTGATCGCAGACTGGATCACCGCCACCGGGTCGCGGTGCGTGAACGCGAAGGTGGCGTCCGGGAAGGTGGCGGTCAGCGCGGGCAGTTGCTCGGCGTGCTGCGGCGACTTGAGCACCCAGGTGCGCGGCCCCCGCAGGAACGTCAGAGCCTGCAGCACCGTCTTCAGGTACGCGTAGTGCACCGTCTGGTCCAGCGCCAGGTAGGTGTCCCGCCAGTCCGGGACGCGGGCGTGCCATTCCAGGACGTAGCCGGCGAAGTCCAGGTCGAGCAGTTCGACCTCTTCCTCGATCGCCTCGGGGAACCGGTCATGCATGGCGGCCACCAGCGGTGAGCTGGCCATCAGCGCGTCGTGCTCGCTGCGGGCCCGCCCGTAACGGGGATCGACGCCGAACAGGCCGGGGCCCTCGCCGCGGGCCGGGATGGGCTCCTGGCTCTCCCAGTACGGCAGCGCGCGCCGGCGCCGGTCCTCGGCGAGCAGGTTCACCAGGTGCGTGGTGCCCGAACGCGGCATGCCGACCACGATGATCGGTTTCTCGATCGGGATCGCCGTGATCTCCGGGTACCGCTTGAGCAGGTCGGTCAGCGACAACCGGTTGCGAAGCAGCCGAACAATGCGGCTGCGCAACGTGTTTCGGCTCAGCTGCCGCAACCCGGTGTCGGCCTCGATGGCGGCCACGTGGGCGTGCAGCCGCTCGTCGAATCCGTCGGTGCGCCCGAGGTCGTCGACCCCGGCGTGGGTGACGGCCTCCGCCAGCATCTGGTCGATGTCGAGGGTCACCGGCCGGGCCTCGGTGTACTCGAGGATCTGCCGTTGGACATCGGTCAGGCGCGGCGCCACAAGGTCGTCGAGATCGATCGCCTCGGCCGGTGCACCCATCGCCTGCCTTCTGTCCGGCTTGTCCTGCTGCGGCAACTCCGCCACGAGCTGATGCCCATGGGCCAGTTCGCCCGAATCCCCGGCCCCAGCAAACAACCGATCGGCCGAGATTAATGCCCCTATCCGGCATACTACGCCCGCCGGTACCGTACCTTACCTATCACCGGGACCGACGTCGCTAATCATCCGAGGGGATCCACCAGTCCGATCGGCGCGCACCCGCGACGAACTCGAAGAACGGCCGCGTTCTGGGCAGCGGCCGACAGGGTGGTAGTGAAGGAGATTCGGAAGATCGCATGAAGAACGGGGACTTCAGTTGACGGAAACGTCGGAGGCCGACAGCAACAGCCGGGTTCGACGGCCCGGCCGACTTCGACGCTGGTTTCCGACGGCTAATGCCGATCAGTCGCCCGACGCGGCCGCCGGAACCCTGCGGCCGGGATTTCGCCAGGACATCGAGGGTCTGCGCGCCATCGCGGTACTGGGCGTCATCCTCTTCCACGCCGGCGTGCGTCAGGTGGACGGCGGGTTCGTCGGAGTCGACGTTTTCTTCGTCATCTCGGGCTTTCTCATCACCGGGATACTCGTCCGTGAGATGAACGGCACCGGCACCATCGGGCTGCGTCGGTTCTACGGCGCGCGCGCTCGGCGGCTGCTGCCGGCGTCGGCCACCGTCGGCGTCTTCATTGCGATCACCACGGCGCTACTGGTGGGCCCTTTGCAGGCGAAGGGGATCTATCTGGACGGCATCGCCAGCGCGCTGTACGTCAGCAACTATCGATTCGCGTTCGAGGGCATCGACTACCTGGGCGCCACCAAGCCGCCCTCGCCCTATGAGCACTACTGGTCACTGGGTGTCGAGGAACAGTTCTATCTGATCTGGCCCGCCTTGATCATCGGTACGGCGTGGTTCGTGCGCCGTCGCGCCGGCAGGCGCACCGACCCGCCTGCCGGGTCGACGAAGAATCCTTACGTCGTCGTCTTCGGCCTCGTCGCAGCCGTTTCCTTCGCGTTGTCCCTGATAGCCACGAGCGCCTTGCCCCCGTTCGCATTCTTCTCACTGCCGACCCGGGCGTGGGAGCTGGCCGCCGGAGGTCTGGTGGCCCTGTCCGTGAACCAATGGCGCCGATTGCCGGCGCTGGCCGCTGCGATTGCGGGCTGGGCCGGCCTGCTGCTGATCCTGCTGGCCTTCTTCCAACTGGACAGGGCCACTCCGTATCCCGGCACCGCCGCGCTGTTGCCGGTTCTGGGCACAGCGCTGGTCATCGGGGCGGGATCCGCCGCGCCCGCGTTCGGCTGCGGACCGTTGCTCGCATTGCCACCGATGCGCGCTATCGGCCGGCTGTCCTACGCGTGGTATCTGACGCACTGGCCGGTACTCCTGGCGCTCTATATGTTGCCGATATTTTTGATTCATCCGGGGTGGCTGGCGCCGGCACTGATCGTGATCTCCGGCGTGCTCGCCTGGCTGCTGATGCGGGTGATCGAGAATCCATTCCGGTTCCGGCCGCGCTGGCGCCGATCACCCGGGCGCAGCCTGGCGCTCGGCGGAGCAGTCACCGCCGTGGCCGTCGGCGTATGTGTGGCCATGCTCGTTCTGCTCCCCAAGCCCGTGGGCAGCGGCCCGGCTGCTCCGGCGCTGGCCGTCAAGCTGGGGCCGAGCCCGACCGGCCAGGATGTTGGGCCTTACAAGGCGGCGGTACAGGATGGTTTTGCGCAGGTGCAGGCCGCGGTCACGGCATCTGCCGGTCTCAAGGCCGTGCCATCGAACCTCGAACCGACGCTTGCCGACGCGCAGAACGACGTCGGAGGCGGCTGCAACCTCGACTTCCTGAGTGTCACCCCGATTGAGTGCGCAACGGGTGACACGACGTCCTCGACCACCGTTGCTTTGGTTGGCGACTCGAACGCAGCCATGTGGTCTCCGGCGTTCCAGGAGATCGCCAAGCAGCGAAAGTGGCGGCTGGAAACGCAGGCGAAGTCCGGCTGTCCCGTGCTGCTGGATCTACCGGTGTTCAACGCCACACTTCGCGAGCAGTACAAGCAGTGTGACCAATGGCGGACGAATGTCGCGGCGCGGCTGCAGGCTGAACACCCGCGACTGATCGTGCTGGCCTTCTCCCGGCAATACGGGAAGCGCTACGACTACGCCTCGAGTTACGACGCCTACGACTCGATATGGACGAGCAAGCTCGCCGACCAGGTCCGGCAGTTCCGCGCCACCGGTGCCGACGTGCTCGTCCTCGGGTCGATCCCGAATCCGATCTTGTGGGTGCCGAACTGCCTGTCCGTCAATCTCGACAACGCAACGGCGTGTTCGCCATTGCGGTCCGCGGCGGTGAACAGGACCGGTATTGCGGCCGAGACGGCCGCAACCCAGTCCGGCGGCGGGCACTATGCCGACATCTCCGACCTTTTCTGCACCGCGGAGATATGCCCCGCCATCGTGGGAAACACCTTGGTTTACCGCGACTTCAATCACGCGACGAACAGATACATCCTGCAGTTGGCCCCGGTGATCGGCGCTCTGGCCGACCTGACCTTGGTCGAGAGGTGACCCGCTCGGAGCCGATGGTCCGCTTCAGTTCCGGCTATCAACAATGCGGACCATCACAGAACGGACGCGCCGTGGCCTCCTCACCGAAGAACGAGTCACTGGACTCGATCAGCCGGACACTGGCCCGGGTCATGCGGGTCAGCGGCAGCAGGTCGATGTTCGCCCGGCAGGCCGCCGCGGCCGGCGTCGGGTTGACCCAACCGTCCTATCTGTTGTTGCGCGTGCTGATCGACGACGGCCCACTTGCGATGGGCGCACTGGCGCGCGCCGCACAGATGGACGTGGGGATGGCCACCCGGCAGGTAGGCGCGCTGGTCGAGGCGGGACTGGTCACCCGCGATCCCGACCCGGCCGATGCGCGGGTGTCCCTGGTCGCGCCGACCGAACGCGGGCGCCGGGTCGCTGGATCGCTGCAGGACGTGCGGCGCCGGCATCTGCAGCGCGCGCTGTCCGGTTGGACGGCGGCCGAACTGCAGGAGTTCGACCGGCTGCTGACCCGGTTCTTCGACGACTCGGTCGGCACCCCGATCGACGACTGACGCTAGCCGGCCCGCAGTTCGGCGACGCACGCCGCCAGGGGCCCGTCGTCGCCGCGGTCGGTGATGGGCGGCAGCACCACGCCCCGGGCCAGGCCGCCGAACCGGGCCAACAGAATCCGGGGCAGCTCGTCGTAGCGCCCACTGACCAGCAGTTGGTCCAGCACGTCGTCGGTCAGCACGGCGGGCAGATCGTCCCACCGCTGTTCCTTGACCACGGCGCGAAGCCGATCGGCCAGCTTGTCCAGTCCCCGGCGTTCCAGGGCCGGCGCATACGCCGGCGTCGAGTACAGGAAGGCCAGCATGCCGCGCTGGCGTTCCCGGTCGGCGGTGACGGCGTGGTCGTCGGCGCCGGTGGCGATCGCGGCCGAGGCGATGATCGCCGGCGCCTCGCCGCGTCCGGCCGACGCCGCCCCGCGATCGAGGGCCGGACGGACGACACCGGCAAGGAACGCGGGATCGGAATTGGTCGAGTGCGTGACGACACCGCGGGTCAGCTCGCCCGCCAACTCGCACATGCCGGCATTCACCGCGCCGAGCCAGATCGGCGGATCGCCGACATCGACGGGTCCGGGATTGAAGTACGGCTGCATGCGGGTCAGCCGGTAGCCGGGGCTGCGGTAGTCCAACCGATCGCCGGTGCGAAACGCCGCGAACAGTGCCTCCAGCGCGCCGAGGTAGTCACGCATCCGGGAACGTGGCTCGCTCCAGGGCATCCCGTACCGGCCCTCGATGTTCTGCCTGATCTGAGTCCCCAGCCCCAACTCGAACCGGCCGCCGGAGAGCGCCGCGAGGTCCCAGGCCGTGTAGGCCACCAGCGTCGGGCTGCGCACGAATGCCAGCGTCACCGCGGTGCGAACCGTCAACCGGGTGGTGTGCTCGAGCGCCAGCAGGGCCACCGCCAGCGAGTCGTGCAGGGTCTCGGCCACGTGCAAGCCGTCGAAGCCGATCAGCTCGACGCGCTGCGCATAGCCGGGGACCGCGCTCAAGGGCAGCCGAGGGTCCAACGCCGCGTACACCTTCATCGGCGACAACCCTATCATTTGCTTGACATTGTCAAGTTATCGCTCATAGCCTTCGAGCATGGCGGGCGCACGCTTCTACTTCGACTGGGCCAACTACTTCACGATGTTGAAACTGCTGCGCGCCGACCCGAACCCGGCCCGGCGCCGCAGGTTGCTCGCCGCCTTCCTGCTCGGCGTCCCACTGCTGGCCGCGGTGCACACGGTGTGCTTCGCGCTCGACCCATTGCTGTTCGGCTCGCTGCGCCGCACCGAGGTGCGCGAGCCGGTGTTCGCCGTGGGCCACGCCCGCAGCGGCACCACCTACCTGCACCGGCTGATGGCCAAGGACGACCAGTTCAGTGTGGTCCTGCTGTACGAGATGCTGTTCCCGTCGCTGCTCGAGAAGCGGTTGCTGAGGCTGGTGTTCCGGCTCGACGAGCGGGTGTTCGGCAGCCGGCTGCGGCGCCGGATCGACGAGGCGGAGCAGCGCGCGTTCGCCGAGACCAACGACATGCACCGCACCGGCTTCTTCGCCGCCGAGGAGGACGACTTCCTGCTCACCAGTTCCCTGGCGTCGGGCGGCTGGATCGTGCTGTTCCCCTACATGCGCAAGCTGGACTTCTACCACGTCGACCGCTGGGACGAGCGCAAGCGGAGGCGAATGATGGCGTTCTACAGGGAGTGCGTGCGGCGGCAGGTGGCGCTCAACGGAGGCCGAACGCATCTGAGCAAGAACCCGACCTTCTGTGGTCGCATCGAGTCGCTCATCGAGACGTTCCCTGATGCGAAGTTCGTTGTGCTGATGCGCAATCCGAATGAGACGGTGCCGAGTCTGCTCAAGATGCTGCAGACCAGCTGGACGCTGCAACACCGCGACGAGCGCCTGATCGCCGAGTCGCTGCGCATCCTGGCCGAGCAGTCGTTCCACACCTACGAGCATCCGCTGGACGTCCTGACCGCCCACCTCGAAACCCCTTGGTGCGTGGTCGACTACCGCGATCTGGTGGCGCAGCCGTCGGAGACCATGCGCTATGTCTACGACGAGTTGGGGCTGGACATGCCCCCGGCGCTTCCCGCCGAGATCGCCGCCTCCCGCGGCCAGGGGCACGAGACCACCCACCGCTACAGCCTCGACGAGTTCGGGCTCGACCCGCGGGCGATCCAGGTCCGCCTCGCCGGTCTCTTCGACCACTACGGCTGGGACACCGAAGGAGAACACGCACGTGTCAACTGATCACGGCTCAGGCGAGCTCCGCGCGGCGTGGGACGACCTGATCGCCGGCCTGAGCCGGGCGCGCGACGCCATCGAGTCCGAGGAGCTGCACGCTCCCCCGCCCGATGACCGCGTTCTCGCGGAGGGCTACCGCTACCTGCTCGGGTACACGTTCTCGGCGATCGAGCGGGCCTTCCACGAGGATCCGGCGTTCCCGTACTTCCGGCGGGCCATCCAGCCGGTCGACAAGGCGACGATCGACAACGCCGACGCGCTGTATTTGTCGGCGGCCGTCGACGGCGAGAGGACATACCGCATCCGCGGCAGGGTGCTGCCGAAGGCGCCGCAGTACATCATCTTCGAGACCCACGTGTCCTACGCCGGAGACTCGGGGAGCCTCGCGGAGCTCAGTCCGGTCAACCGGATGATCACCGGATCGCTGGACAGCGCCGAACTGCTGATCGACGACGACGGCGGTTTCGAGATCCTCGTCGCACCTGAGCGCCCCGCGGGGTACTTCGGCAACTACCTGCCCAGCCGTAAAGTCACCGAGATGGCCACCGGCACAGCGGGTTACGTCATCGTACGGATGCTGTTCCACGACTGGGAGAACGAGCAGTCCCCGGAACTCAGCATCGTGGCGGTCGGCCGGGAGGGCGCCCATCCGGAACCGATCGACACCGCCGCAGCCGCCGCGAGCATGCGCCGGGTCGCCGCGATCGTCGAGGGCCAGATGAAGTTCTGGAACGACTTCTACGACCTGGTGTTGGAAGCCCACGGCGACCGCAACGGCGACGGCAAGCAGTTCATGCCGACCAACGAGCTCAACGCCCCGGCCCGCGCCAACATCGCCGCGGGCGGCGGACAGAACACCAACGTCTACGCCGGCGGGGTCTTCGACCTGGACGCCGACCAGGCGCTGCTGATCGAGGTGAGCGTGCCGGTCGAACCCGCCTACAGCGGGTTCCACCTGAGCAATCTGTGGGGTGAGTCGCTCGACTACGCCAACCACCAGTCCAGCCTCAACGCGTTCCAGTCCGAACCCGACAATGACGGCGTGGTGCGCTACGTGGTGGCCCACACCGACCCCGGCGCGCCGAACTGGCTGGACACCACCGGCCTGCGGCGCGGATTCCTGAGCCTCCGGTGGACCTACTCGCAGGAGCCCGACCGGCTGCCCGAGACGAGCGTGCGCACCGTGCCACTGGCCGAGTTGCGCAGCCATCTGCCTGCGAGCACCCGCGTCGTCGACACCGCGGAGCGGGCGGCGCGGATCGCGGTGCGGCAGGCGCACGTGCAGCGCCGGTATCGGCAGTACTGACCGAAAGCTGCTGCGCGGACAAAGAATTCTCCCGGTGTTCATGTGAATGGATCTCGGCACACCGATGCCTTCACTAGTGTCGTCACACCCACATCGGACAGGAGTCCACCATGCCCAAAGCGGCGATCACCCGCTGCACGATCCTGGCGGTCGTCGGTGTGACCACGCTGTCGGCCGTTGCCTGCGGTTCGGCCGACACCAAAGCCGGTGGGTCGTCTCCTCTACCGAGCACGACGTCCGCCGTGGCATCCCAGACCCCGGAGAAGATCAACGGGGAGGACGAGGTGGTCGGATCGATCGCATCGGTGTCCGGCAACAGGATCGAGGTGAGCGGTCCGAGCGGAGCCGCCTCGGTGCAGTTCTCGCCCTCGACGAAGATCATGGAGTTGACCCCCGCGAAACCGACCGACATCGCACCCGGCCTGTGCGTCACCATCCGGCCCGCGAGCGGAGCCGAGGGCGCTGCCGTCACCGCCGATGCGGTGGTGGTCGGCGCGTCAAGCGGCGGTCAGTGCCAGAAGACCGGCGGGGCCGACAATGCGGGGCTGCCGCGCAGTCCGCTGGGCGGCTTCCGCGGCACCGTGGACTCCATCGACGACAAGACGATGCTGGTTTCGACCCACGGCACCGACGGCAGCAGCACGAAGACGACGGTCGAGTACAACGACCTGACTCTCTTCGCCGATCGGCACCGGGTGAATGCCGACGCCATCGTCGAGGGCAAGTGCATCATTGCCGGCGGGACCAACGACACCGGCGGCGTCCTCCAGGCGCAGACGATCAACATGCCACTGGTGGTCAACGGGAGCTGCCCGCAGCCCAAGGGCTGACGAATCAGAGTCGACTACTCGACGGCGAGCATCACTTCCGTCGACTTCACCAGCACGGTGACCGGCCTTCCGGCCGCGAGTCCCAGGTCCTGAACGGCTTCCTTGGTGATGGCCGCGGTGACCATCTGGTCTCCGCCGTCAAGGCGCACCTTCACCGTCGCCATCACCTCACCGAAGTTGACTTCGGCCACCCTGCCGGACAGCTGGTTGCGCGTGGACAGGCGCATGGACACTCCTTCGATGGGCCGCCAGCGTGGCGGGATTCTCATCCGCGTCCACTGTTCGAAATGATCATTCAACGCGTACTTGCGGTCATTTATGGTGATTTCTTCCGTAAAGTCTGAACAATCCATGAGGAGAGGAGGGCGCGTGTCGGACATCCGGGTCAAGGACGCCGCGGCGCTGCTCGGTGTCAGCGACGACACCGTTCGGCGGTGGATCGACAAGGGCGGCCTGACCGCCCACAGCGACGGCGCCGGGCGCAAGGTGATACCCGGCAGGGTGCTCGCCGAATACGTGCGCGAGCACGCCGCGCCGGCGCCCGACCCGTTGGCCACCGCCAGCTCCGCCCGCAACCGGTTCGTCGGGCTCGTCACCCGGGTGATCGCCGACGGGGTGATGGCCGAGGTCGAGATGCAATGCGGGCCGCACACCGTGGTCTCCCTGATGAGCAGGCATTCGGCCGACCAGTTGGGCCTCGAGGTCGGCACGGTGGCGGTCGCGGTGGTCAAGTCGACGACCGTGATCGTCGAAACCCGCAAGGAGGACGCGTGAGGCGCAGGTCGTCGGTGGCGACCGCCGCTGCCGTCGGCGTAGCCGCGGTTCTGTCGGCATGCTCGACGACACCGCCGGCATCAAGCGATGCGATCACGGTTTTCGCCGCCTCATCCCTGAAGTCGGTGTTCGGGAAGCTTGCCGGACAGTTCGAAAAGGCCCACCCCGGAACAAAGGTGAACGTGAGCTTCGCCGGCTCCTCCGATCTGGTCACCCAACTCGTTCAGGGCGCGCCCGCCGACGTGTTCGCCTCGGCCGACGAGAAGAACATGGACAAGGCGGTCGACGCCGGCCTGGTGCCGGGCAAGCCGGTCATCTTCGCCACCAACACACTGACGATCGTCACGGGTCCGGGAAACCCCAAAGGCATTGCCTCACTGGCGGATCTGACGAAGCCGGGCGTCACCGTGGTGATCTGCGCCCCGCAGGTGCCGTGCGGCGCCGCGGCCCAGAAGGTCCAAGACACCGCAGGCCTGAAGCTTCGGCCGGTCAGTGAGGAGTCGGCGGCCGCCGATGTATTGGGCAAGGTGGTCTCCGGTCAGGCCGACGCCGGTCTGGTGTACGTCACCGACGCGAACAGCGCGGGCGAGAGGGTCGGCGCCGTGCGGTTTCCGGAATCCCGCAACGCCGTGAACAGCTACCCGATCACCGCGCTCCGGGAGTCGAAAAGCCCTGCGGTCGCTCAGATGTTCGTCGACCTCGTGACCGGTCCGGATGGCGAACGGGCCCTCACCGACGCCGGCTTCGACGTCCCGTGAAGGCGGGACAGGACCGTCACGTACCGGTCGGGCCGCCGGGCTGGATCTTCCTGCCCGCGGCGGTCGGCGCGGCACTCGTCGTCGTGCCATTGGTTGCCATTCTGCTGCGGATCGACTGGACCCACTTCATCGCACTCATCTCCTCGGAATCCTCCCGCGCCGCCTTGCTTTTGAGCCTGAAGACCGCCACCGCAAGCACTGCCCTGTGCGTGCTGCTCGGCGTGCCGATGGCCGTCGTGCTGGCCCGCAGCGGTTTCCCGGGGCTGTCGTTCCTGCGGGCCCTGGTCCTGCTCCCCCTCGTGCTGCCACCGGTGGTCGGCGGCATCGCCCTGCTCTACACATTCGGCCGCCAGGGGCTCATCGGCCAGCACCTGGAGGCCTTCGGTATCCGGATAGCGTTCACCACCGCCGCGGTGGTGCTGGCGCAGAGTTTCGTCTCCCTGCCGTTTCTGGTGGTGAGCCTCGAAGGGGCCTTGCGTTCGGCCGGCAGTCAGTACGAGAGCATCGCCGCGATGCTCGGCGGCGGCCCCACCACGGTGCTGCGCACCGTCACGCTGCCACTGGTCCTGCCCGGGCTGATATCGGGTGCGGTGCTGGCCTTCGCGCGGTCCCTCGGCGAGTTCGGCGCGACGCTGACGTTCGCGGGTTCCCTCCAGGGGGTGACCCGCACACTTCCGCTAGAGATCTATCTTCAGCGTGAGACCGATCCGGACGCCGCCATCGCGCTGTCACTGCTGCTGATCGTGGTGGCCGCTGCCATCGTCATCGCCTCCGCATCCCGACGATTCGCCGGCACGCTGTGAGCGGCCTTCGACTCCAGGCCCGCCTGGCCGAGCGCGGCGCCGAATTCGACCTCGAGCTCTCCAGCGGGGATGTGCTCGCGGTCCTGGGCCCGAACGGCGCAGGCAAGTCGACGCTGCTGTCCCTGATCGCCGGGCTGCTGCGACCCGACCACGCCCGGATCGTGCTCGGCGACAGGGTTCTCACTGACACCGCCGCCGGTGTCTTCGTCCCCACCCACCAGCGCGGCGTGGCGATGCTCGCCCAGCAGGCGATGCTCTTCCCACACCTGAGTGTCGCCGCCAACGTCGCCTACGGGCCGCGCTGCAAGGGCCAGAGCAGGACCGGTGCCCGGGCCGTCGCTGCGCACTGGCTGCGGGCCGTGGACGCCGAAGGGCTGGCCAGTCGCCGCCCGCGCGAACTGTCAGGGGGCCAGGCACAGCGCATCGCCATCGCCCGGGCGCTGGCCACCGAACCCGACATCCTGTTGCTCGACGAACCGATGGCAGCCCTCGACGTCGCGGTGGCCCCGTCGGTACGCCGACTGCTGCGCGACATCCTGCACACCGACCATCGAACCGCGGTCATCGTCACCCACGACCTGCTCGACGCGCTGGCGATCGCGAATCGGGTGATCGTCGTCGAGCAAGGCCGGATCGTGGAGGCCGGGCCGGTGCGCGACGTGCTCACCTCACCGCGGAGCGTCTTTGCCGCCCGAATGGCAGGGGTGAACCTGATACCGGGTGTCGTCGTCGAACCGGGGGTCATCCGAACGCCCTGGGGCAGTGCGGTATTCGGTACGGGCGGCCCCGAATCCGGTACCGGTGCCGTTGCCTTGTTTACACCGGCCGCGGTATCGGTTGACACCCAGCCGCCACACGGTAGCCCCCGCAACATCTTTCGGACCACGATAGCCGAGCTCGAGATCCACGGGACCGCGGTCCGGGTGCATGGCGCCGACCAACCAGACGGTAGTTCGGGGTTGTTCGCGGACATCACTCCCGCGGCGGCGGCCGATCTCGACCTCGTGCTCGGCGGGGAGATCTACTTCGCGGTCAAGACCATGGAGGTGCAGATCCATCCGGCGTAGGCCAAGCGGTAGCCACCCCGGCAGCGAATCCGCCAAACAGACGAACCGTGCGGAAGTATTAACCTAGCCTGGCACCTTGCCCGCGAATCGGGTGGCCTTACGGCGAGTGGAAGAAGAGACAGACGGGTAGGGGGACTCCAGTTGACGGAGATATCGGAGGCTGACCGCCATGACGGAACCCGACGACGCGGCGTGTTTCGAAGCCTCTTTTCGCCGTTGCGGCATGGTAATCCCGAGGCACCGGGTTCAGGTGCCTCGCGTACCGAATACCGCGAGGATATCGAGGGTTTACGCGCGGTCGCGGTGGTTGGCGTCATCCTTTTCCATGCCGGAATGTCTCAAGTTTCGGGTGGCTTCGTCGGTGTCGACGTGTTCTTCGTCATCTCGGGCTTCCTCATCACCGGAATGCTATGGCGTGAACTGAGCGGTACCGGAAAGGTTGGGCTACGGCGGTTCTACGGGGCGCGGGCTCGCCGCCTGCTTCCCGCGTCGGCCTTGGTTGGTGTGGTGATAGCCGTCGGAGTGGCCGTCATGATGCCTCTGATCGGTCCGCTGCAGGCCAAGCCAATCTTTCAGGACGGCATCGCCACGGCGTTGTATGTCGGTAACTACCGGTTTGCCCTGCGGGGTATCAATTACCTCACCGCTTCCGCGCCGCCGTCACCGTATGAGCATTACTGGTCCCTCGGCGTCGAGGAGCAGTTCTATCTGGTGTGGCCCGCCTTGATGATCGGCACGGCGTGGCTGATCCGCCGCGCGGCGCGGCGCTCCGGTACCGACAAGCCGTCGACGAAAAATCCGTACTTGGTTGTACTTGGAATCGTCGCAGTCGCATCTTTCGTGGTTTCGCTGATCCTTACCCGCGACGTACCTCCCATGGCGTTCTTCTCGCTGCCGACCAGGGCCTGGGAGTTGGCGGTCGGTGGCCTGGTGGCGCTCACGGCCGAGTTGTGGCGGCGACTGCCGGCGATGCTTGCCGCGATCTTGGGGTGGGTGGGCTTGGCGCTGATCCTGCTGGCGTACGTCGAATTGGGCAGGACCACGCCTTATCCCGGTACCGCCGCGTTGTTGCCCGTGCTCGGCACGGCACTCGTCATCGGCGCCGGCTGCGCTGCACCTCCCCTCGGGTGTGGCCGCATCCTGGCGGTGTCGCCGATGCGGGCAGCGGGCCGGTTGTCCTATTCGTGGTATCTGTGGCACTGGCCGGTGCTGATGGTGCTGCTGTTCATCCCGATCTTCTGGGTTTATCCGCTGTTGTTGGTGCTGGCGCTGTTGGTGATTTCCGGCGTCCTGGCCTGGCTGACACTGCGCCTGGTCGAGAACCCGTTCCGGTTTGCGCCGCGGTTTCGGCGCTCGCCGGGCCGCAGCCTGGCGCTGGGTGGAGCGGTCACCGCCGTTGCGGTCTGCGTGTGCGTAGCCGCGCTGGTCATTCTTCCCAGCCCGATAGGCCGCGGTCCGGCCGGAACGGCAATGGCCGTTGCCATGCCACCCAGCCGCACGGGTCAGACCGTTGAGGATTACCGAACGGCGGTTCGGGACGGGTTCGCACAGGTCCAAACGGCGGTGGCGGCGTCCGCCGACCTGAAGGCGGTACCGTCTAACCTGCAGCCGTCGTTGACCGATGCGGGTACCCAACCGAGCTATGTGAACGGTTGCCTGCGTGACGTTCTCGAAGTCGATCAGCATGAGTGCGTATTTGGCGACCTCAACTCACAGACCACGATCGCGCTGGTTGGCGATTCCCACGCGCAGATGTGGATCCCGGCTTTTCGGGACATTGCCACCCAGCGGGGATGGCGGCTCGAGACGCTGGCGAAGGGCGCCTGCCCGATGCTGAATCTGCCCATGTTCGAGCCCACTCTTCGCAGACCGTATCGCGAATGTGACCAGTGGCGGCCCGGCGCCATCGCCAAGTTGAAGGCGGAGCACCCGCGGCTGATCGTGCTCGGCATGTCTCGCGAATACGGTAAGCACATCGACTACAACTCGAATTTCGACACCTACGACTCGACGTGGAACACCAAGCTCACCGAGATGGTGAAGGAGTTGCGCGGCACCGGCGCCGAGGTGCTCGTGCTCGGGCCGGTACCGAATCCACAGGGTTGGGTGCCGAACTGCCTCGCGCTCCATCTGTCCGATGCAATGGCCTGCTCTCCGGCGAGGTCAAAGGCGGTAAACCAAAAGGGGATAACCGCCGAGACGGCCGCGACCCGAGCCGGCGGCGGGCAGTACGCGGATATCACCGACCTGTTCTGCACGCAAGGGCGGTGCCCTGCCATCGTCGGCGACACGTTGGTGTACCGCGATTACAGCCATGTGACGGTCCGCTACACATTGCAGGTGGCGCCGGTCATCGGGGCTTTGGCTGACCTGGCACTGGCCGGCGGCTGAGCCCCGGTCGGCAAACCGGCCGTAGTCGACGAATCCGTCAAATCAGACGAAACGCACGGTCTCGGTCACCTACGCTGCACCTTGGCCGGCCAGTCGGGCGCGGCCGAAAGGGAGTGCAGCGCTATGGACCCTGTACGCACGCGAACAATCCTCCGAATCACCGCCGTGACGGTCGCACTCGGACTTGTCGTCGCCGGCTGCGGCAAGAAGGACGAGTCGTCGTCGGCATCGTCGAGCACGTCGACCACGACATCGACGACGACCTCGACGAGCACCAGCACCGAGTCGACGGCGGCCGAGGCGGCACCGGACTACGCGTCGCTGTTGGTCAAGGCCGCCGACATCCCACAAGTCGAGAACTCACCGTGGGTCGGGGACGAGCCGAAGGTGACGATGACGCCGGCGCCGCCGGACGTGACCCAGACGTTCACCTCCGGGACCAATGCCATCAACGTGTCCGTCCTGATCGCCGACGACGCCACCCAGGCCGCAACTGCACTCACCGGCGCAGAACAATCCGTTCCCTCCCAGGTGACCGGTCCGACCAACCCACTGCCGGGCGTCACCCCCGACGCCAAGGTCACCATCGGGACGTCGCCGGACGGTAAGGCGGCGATGGCCGCGCTGGTGTTCTCCGTCGACCGGACGGTCAACATCCTGGTGTTCGGTAGCGCGCCCGGCGACCTCAACCCCGTGCCGCAGGACTACATCGAGATGGTCGGCAAGGCTCAGGTGGCCGCGGTCGAGGCGGGCCTTCCCGAACTGAAGTGACGCCGAGGTTTTCGACGCGCTCAGCTTCGGGACGGTTACCTCGCGGCAACCCGCAGCTCGGTGATGCTCGATGTGTCGTTGATCAGGGCCTCCTCGACTAGGCTGCCGCTGTGAACCTCGAGAAGGTGGTTTTCGGATTCTTCGTGCTGCTCGCCGCGACGCTGAATTTCGGATTCTTCGTCGGTGATATCAGCAACCCCGAACTCCACAACTCCTGGGAGTTGTTCAGTGCGCTCGTCGTCGCATTGATCACGACGGTCTTGAAATTCGGGGACAGCACCCAGCTCGGTGCGATCCATCTGGCCACCAGTCTGGTCGCGTTGCTTCAGCTCGCCGCCGCGGCGGGGATGTGGGTATGGGCGACCCAGGTATCGCCGCACGGACTCGACGAGCACGCCACCGCCAGTGTGGTGTCGTTGTCGGGCGGCGCACTCCTTGCCAACCTGGTGTCGGTCACGCTATTGGTCGTCGAAACGGCGACGTTCCGTCGTCGGTAGCGGTCGCCGACCCCAATGACCAACCCGCTGAACCTGGTCCACCTCTGGACCCGACGGCGGGGCGTGCGCCGCGCGCCGGTCGTCATCCCGGCCACGGTGCCGACGACCGAGGTGATCTTCCTGCTGATGCGCCGAATGCGGGGACCGCTGATCGTCGTCATCACGACGTTCAGCTTCTGCACCGCCGGGATGATGTTCATGCCGGGTGTCGACCCCCAGGGAAACCCGCACCGGCTCAACGTATTCGACGCGTTCTACCAGATGACCATAACGTTGACGACGGTCGGCTTCACCGAGGCCCCCCACCCGTTCAGCTATCCGCAGCGGATGTGGATGTCGATGTCGATCTTCCTGCTCGTCATCAGCTGGGCCTACGCCATCGGCGTCTTCTTCTCGTTGATCCAGAGCAGCGCCTTCCAGGCTGCCGTCGCCGCGCAGCGGTTCCGCCGCCAGGTTCGCCGGCTGGTCGAACCGTTCGTCATCGTCGCCGGCTACGGGGACGCCGGCCGGATCGTCGGCGCCGACCTTGACGAGCACTATCGCCGGTTCGTCGTCATCGACAAGCGGGAAGACCGGGTCGAATCGGTGTCATCCGGGCAACTCAGCTTCGACGTCCCCGCCCTCGAGGGCGACTGCGCCACACCGGCCGTGCTCGGCATGGCCGGACTGGGGCACCGCGAGTGCGAGGGTGTGCTGGCCCTGACCAATGACGACGACGCCAACCTGGCGGTGGTGATGGCGACATCGCTGCTGCGGCCGGATCTGCCCGTGCTCGGACGCTGCGCGCAGCAGCGCACCCGGACCCGGATGGAACACTTCGCCCCGGCCTCGGCGATCAATGCCGACGACCGGTTCGGCGATTACCTCGCGCTGTCGATCCACCGGCCGGTCAGCCATCAACTGCTGCGGTGGCTGATGGACAACGATCAGGAGCAATTACTGCCCGCGCGTTCGGATCTCGCCGCGCGCAGATGGCTGGTGTGCGCCGAGGGCGAGTTCGGCGACGCCGTACTTACCGACCTCGCCGCCATCGGCGTCCACGTCGACCTCGTCGACCCGGCCGGCGACGAGCCCGACGTCTCCGGAGCCGTCGGATTCGTCGCGGGTACCGGCAACGACACCGTCAACATCGCCATTGCCGAACACGCCCGGCACGCCAACCCGGACGCCTACCTGGTGGTGCGCCAGCAGACCAATGCCAAGAAGACGCTGCTCGAAACGCTGCAGATCGACTCGGTGTACATCGCCACCGAACTCATCGCCCGCGAGGTGCTCGCCCGGATTCTCACCCCGGTGTTCTGGAGCTTCGTCGAACACGTGCTCACTCGCGATGACCAGTGGTCGCTTCAGGTTCGCGATCACCTGCTGGACCGAGTCGGCCGGCGCACCCCCCAGCGTGAGGTCATCACGCTGTCCGCCGACGAGGCCCCGGCAATCGCCGGCTGGTTACGGCGGGGGCGGGTCCTGACCCTCGGGGACCTGATGCGGAAACCCGATGAACGGCAGTCGATGCTGCCGTTGGCGGCGCTGGTGCTCATCCGCGACGGCGAACAACGGTTCATGCCGGCCGAGGACACCCCGCTGGCCGACAACGACCAGGTGCTGCTCGTCGGCAAGCCCACCGGGCTGTCCCAGGTGCGCGAGGTCTGCCACTATCCGGCGACCGTGGAGTACCTCGCGACCGGCCGCGAGGTTCCGCTGACCTGGCTGTGGGCGCGGCTCACCGCCCGGCGCCGAGCGACCCGGGACTGAGGAGTCCGGGTGCGGTCAGCCGGCTAACCGGTCCCGTGGATCTCCGCGACCCGCTTTCGCACCAGGAACCAACCGCCGATCAGGGCGGGGATCACCACCGCAAGGCTGGCGACGGTCCAGGTGCCGATCGGATGGTTGAAGCCCATCAGCACCAGCACGGCGAACAGGAACGCCAGGGTGAGATAGCCGGTGTAGGGCGATCCCCACATGCGGAAGGACGGCCGCTCCATCCGGCCCTGTTGCGACCAGCGGAACAACTGGATCTGGCAGATGACGATGGTCGCCCAGGACGACAGGATTCCCAACGAGGCCACGTTGAGGACGATCTCGAACGCCTTCTCCGGCACCACGCCGTTGAGCAGCACGCCCAGCAGTCCGATGGACGCGGTCAGGCAGATACCGCCGTAGGGCACGCCCCGTCGTGACATCAGCCCGGTGAACCTGGGGGCGCTTCCGTTGGTCGCCATGGAGCGCAGGATGCGGCCGGTGGAGTACAGCCCCGCGTTGAGGCTGGAGAACGCCGCCGTCATCACCACGAGGTTCATCACGGTGCCGCCGCCGGTGATGCCGATCTTGCCGAAGAACGTCACGAACGGGCTTTCGGCTGCCGAGTAGGAGGTGTAGGGAAGCAGCAACGCCAGCAGGAACAGCGACCCGACGTAGAACAGCGCAATCCGGGCGATCACCGAGTTGATGGCTCGCGGCATGACCTTCTCCGGCTCCGCGGTCTCACCCGCGGCGGTGCCGACGAGTTCTACTGCCGCGTAGGCGAACACGACGCCGGAGGTCACGACGACGAGTGGGAGCAGGCCAGTCGGGAACAGCCCGCCATTGTCGTTGAGCACGCTGAATCCGGTTGAGTGCCCGTCGATCTGGTAGCGGCCGGCCAGGAAGATCGTGCCGGCCACCAGGAAGCTGAGCAGCGCGACCACCTTGATCATCGCCGCCCAGAACTCGAACTCACCGAACAGCGCGACCGAGACCATGTTCATGGCGAACACCAGTGCCAGCGCGATCAGCGCGATCAGCCACTGCGGTACGGACTCGAACACCTTCCAGTAGTGGCAGTAGGTGGCGATGGCGGTCGAGTCGACGATCGTGGTCATCGCCCAGTTCAGGAAGTACATCCAGCCGGCGACGAAGGCGGCCTTCTCCCCGAGGAACTCGCGGGCGTAGGACACGAACGATCCCGACGACGGCCGGTGCAGCACCAGCTCGCCCATGGCCCGCAGGATGAGGAAGACGAAGACGCCGCAGAAGCCGTACACGAGGAACAGCCCGGGCCCTGCGCTGGCCAGCCGGCCGCCGGCCCCGAGGAACAATCCGGTCCCGATGGCGCCGCCGATGGCGATCATCTGCAGCTGCCGAGGCTTGAGGCTCTTGTGGTAGCCGGCGTCCTCCGCGTTGATGGCGGGGGGCCCGACGGCCTCCTCGGGCGGGGCGGTCACGATTCGCCTCCCGCCGATGACCCCTCATGCGGCGGGGTAGGGATATCGCGGAAGGTGAAGATGAAACCGAACACCGCGACGCCCGCGGCGATCGCGTAGCCGATCACCGAGTACCAGCCCACCCGCAGGTAGGCGGTCACGGCCACCAGTGCCATGGCCAGGAAGACCATCGACATCCCGATGAGGGGCGTCTTGGCCTTGAAGTCGATTAGACGCACGTACCGAACCCCCTGTTGGACAGAACCCTGTCAGTAAACAACCTGTGGTCAGCAGATTCGGGAAATAGCGGAAACACCTTTTTCCACGGTCCGGCCCACCCGCAGCGCGCGCCGCGTTCGGTGACGTCCCCGGCATGCCCGGCGATAGCATCCATCCACCGTCCGTCGACCATGCCGACCCCGGACACCGACCGCGCGAACAGGAAGACCGAACCGTGACCGACTGCTGCGCCCCGAGCCCCGTCCACGCCGCCCGAATGTCGCTTGACGGTGTCACCCCCGCCGAGCGCACCGCGCAGCCCCGTCGCCGCGCAGGCTCCGACTCAACAGCGGAGCTTCTGGTGACCGGATCGATCGTCACTCTCGACGACGCCCAGCCGACGGCCGAGGCGATGGCCATAGCGGGCGGGCGCATCCTGGCCGTCGGCTCGCGAGCCGACCTCGAGACCTTCGTCGGCCCGGACACCAAGACCTTCGCGCCGGAGACGGGCGCGGTACTTCCCGGTTTCGTCGAACCACACCTGCACCTGGTCTCCTCGGCGCTGGTATTCAGTGGGGTGGACTGCTCGCCCTACGCCAACAAGACTCTCGACGCCGTGCTGGCCGCCCTGAAATCGGCGGTCGCAGCGGCGCCTGCCGGCCAGACCGTCGTCGGCCAACTGTTCGACCCGAGCCTGCTTCCCGGTCAGGCGACGTTGACCGCCGAACTACTCGACCAGATCTCCCCCACGGTTCCCATCGTGGTGATGAACGCCTCGCAGCACTTCTTCTACGTCAACTCCGCCGCTTATGCGAAGGCGGGCATCACCGCAGATACCCCGAACCCGCCCGGCGGGGACTACGGGGCCCGTAACGGCAGGCTCACCGGCATCGTCGCCGAGAACGCCTCAATGCTCAGCTTCGTGAGCGTGCTGCCGCCCCTCACCCCCGACGTCATCGCCGCGGCAATCACCGGTATCGCCGCCATGGCCGCCAAGGCCGGGGTGACCTATGTCCACGAAGCCGCCACCGGCGCGATCGCCGGCGTCGGAGAAGTCGACCTGCTGCACCGGGTGTTCGGCCAGTCGGGCTTCCCGGTCCGCGGTTCGCTGTCGCTGTGGGGTGAGCGGCTTTCGGACTTCACCGCGGCCGGAATCGTGCCGGGATCGGGCGACGACCGGCTGCGCTCTCAGACGGTCAAGTGGGTCTCCGACGGTTCGAATCAGGGCTACACCGGCTTCATGCGGCAGAACTATCTCGGCCGGGACACCCGAGGTGTTGCGAGCTTCACTCCCGAGCAACTCGCCGCGCACTTCGCGGCCACCGTGCAGGCGGGGTGGCCCATCATGTGCCACGCCAACGGCGATGCCGCGCTGGACATGGTGATGGCGGCGTTCGCCGAAACGGCCAAGCTGCCGGCCTGGGATGCCGGCCTACGCCACCGCATCGAGCACTCCTCGCTGCTGCACGACGAGCACATCACCGCGATGGCCGCACTCGGCGTCACGCCGAGCTTCCTGATGAACCACGTTCGGCTGTGGGGCAAGGTGATGCGCGACGACATCCTCGGCGCGCCGCGCGCCGACCTGCTGGACCGCTACGCGTCGGTGGTCAAGGCTGGACTGCGCGCCAGCTTCCACTGCGACTTCTCGGTCTCGCCGATCGGACCGCTGAACTACATCGCCACCGCGGCCGCACGCACCATGGCCGACGGGGGCGAGGTGCTCAACCCCGCCGAACGGGTGCCGGTGTCCCAGGCGGTGAGGGGCAGCACCATCGACGCGGCGTGGATGTGCCACGCCGATGGATTGGTGGGCTCGTTGACCGCCGGCAAGGCCGCCGACTTCGTGTTACTCGCCGACGACCCGACGGCGCACGAGGAGGATCCCGACGCGGTGCGCGAGATCGGCGTGCTGGCAACCTATCTTGACGGCGTCGAGGTGCACTCCGCGTGAGGGGCCGAGTCTGGGTGGGAGTGGCGGAGTCCGTACTCACCGGGCGGCTGGAACAAACCCGGGTCCGTGCGCGACTATTGACACATGGACTGCGACACCGCTCGTGAGGCGCTGTCGGCGCGCATCGACGGGGAGCGTGAACCCATCCCCGGGGCCCGTGTCGACGAGCATCTCGCCGGTTGCCCGGCGTGCCGCGACTGGCAGGCCGCCGCGGTCGAGCAGACCCAATTGCTGCGCCGGCTGGCGGGCCGCTCCCAACTCGCCGCGGTCGGACGACCCGCGGCCGGACGGCCCCGGGGTGTGGTTCGGGGATCGATCTCCTGGCGGCGGTGGGCGCTGGGCGGCATCGGCGTCATCCAGCTGGGTCTGGCGCTGGCCCAGGGTCTGGGCGCGGACCTGGGTATTCCGCCCGCTGCGGCAGGGGGGCATGTGCTGCACG
>JAGQTW010000372.1 GCA_020438785.1 Mycobacterium sp.
GCGTTCATGTCCGGCCCGCCGTTCGTGAACCCCTTGCACAACGAGATCGAGGGTGACCGCGACCCGGACAGTCCCGCTTGGCTGCCTGCATATGAGGACGGCCGGACAGTGCAGTTCACGTCATCCGGTTCCGAGATCGACGAGGTGATGACAGCGGACTGGGGACCGACGCGGCTGGTCTATCTGCAGCACTCCTCGGACCCGGTGGTGTTCTTCAACCAGGCCCTCGCGTTCGAGGAGCCCGAGTGGCTGCTCGAGGGCCAGCGCGGTCCGGACATCCCTGCCGAGATGGTGTGGGTGCCGATCGTCACGATGTGGCAGGTCGCGCTCGACCTTCCTGCCGCTGGATCGGTCCCGATCGGGCACGGGCACATGTACTCGCCGCAGTCCAACGCCGAGGCGTGGGCGGCGATGACCCAGCCGCCCGGCTGGACGTCGGCGGAGACCGAACAGTTGGTGACGGTGATGCAGGCGCAGGGGACGGCGCAGTAGCTCAGGCGCGGCTCAGCCGACTTCGTGCGCGACGTCGGCGTCGAAGTCCCCGGGTTCGTCGCGCCATCCCGCATAGAGCGCGGTGAAGTCCGCGATCATCTGGTCCAGTGGCACGTCGTCGTACGTGCCCCGTTCGGCGATGTACTCCATGTGCCGGTGTCCGGCTTTGTCGAACGGGTGGTAGATCGAGTCCTCCCGACCGTCGAATTCCAGCGGCAGCAGCCCGAACTTGTCGCACAGTTCAATGTTGAACGCCGGGGTGGCTTTCACCCACCGGCCGCCGAGGTGGATCTCGGTGTAGCCGTGCCAGATGAACACGTCGGTGCCCATGGCCTGCCGCATCCGCTCGGTCGACAGGTGGTTGCGTACGTCGGCGAAACCTAGCCGCGCGGGGATGCCGCGGGCCCGGCAGGCGGCGGCCAGCAGTGTCGCCTTGGTGACGCACCAGCCGTAACCCTTCTCCAGGACCGCGCTCGCGCGCATGCCCTCCGGCGTGAGATCGAGGCGGTAGGGGTCGTACCGGACGCCGTCGCGTACCGCATAGAACAGTGCCACCGCGACCTCGCGATCGTCGCCACCCTGGGCCTGGTTCGCGAACGCGATCACCGCGGGGTGGTCGCTGTCGACGATGCTCACCGCACTCTCCAGGTCCGCTTCCACGTGGTCGGGGTGAATCCGGTGCCGGTGGAGGTGATCCACACGGTCACCCGGCCCTTCGGAGCCTTCTTCGAGCGGACCGTGACCATGGTCCGCTTCTTGATGACCTTCACCTTCTTCTTGGTCCGCTTGGGTTTGATCTTCACTGTGATCCGTGCGGACTGGCCCGGTCCGACGGTCACCTTCTTGACCAGTCGGATCTTCGCCTTGCGGGGGATCGGGCGGCTGGCCTTGCGTGCCTTCACCGTGAGGGTGGCGGGGGTCGGGTTCGTCGCCGGATCCGGTTCGATCGGATCGCCGAAGACGACGTAACCGGAGCCGGAGGCGGCCCGGCCGTTGTTCCCCGCGCCGGGTGCGCCGATCGCGAGGTCCTCGCCGGCGTCGTCGTTGACGTCACCGAGTGATGCCAGCGACGCTCCCGCCCGGTCGCCGGCTGCAGCGCCGTCGTAGGTGCGGTCGGCAGGGATCGCGCCGAGGTCGCGTCCCGTCACCGACTTCCCCCCGTAGACGACGTACACGGCGCCCGCGTTGACGCGCCCGTTGACGTCCGCTGCCAGTGTTCCGCCGATCAGATCGTCGATACTGTCCCCGTTGAGGTCCAGTGCGGTCACGCTCTTGCCGAACGACGCGTTGACCTCGCCGCCATCGACCCGGATGCCGGCAGTTCCCAGGTTCGCCAGATCGACCGGTCCGCTGGCGAAGACCGCGTACACCGAACCGGAGTCGTTGCGGCTGTTGTAATCGGCGTTCCGGGCTCCGATGAGGATGTCCGTGCGATCGTCGCCGTTGATGTCGCCGGTTCCGAGCGCGGCTCCACTGTTGTGTGTGGACCCTGCGCCGTCGATGCGGTACCCGGCGCCTCCGAGGCTCGCCAGGGACACGGTTGCGGGTGACGCCAGCCCGTACACCACGTAGGTGGATCCGGAGAACCCACGGCCGTTGAAACCCGCGTCGGGGGCGCCGATCAGCAGGTCGTCGCGGCCGTCGGCGTTGAGGTCACCAGCGCCTGCCACCGCCGAGCCCAGGCCGTTCCCGTTCGGCTCGGCGTTGATCCGGTAGGCGGCCGCGCCAGGCGCGAACAGGTCGAGCGTGCCTGCGAAGGGCCCGCGTATGACCCAGGCAGCGTTGGCGCCTGGTGCGCCGGCGAGGACGTCGAATCGTCCGTCGCCGTCCGTGTCGCCGGCACCGGCCACCGCCACTCCGAGCCGGTCACCTGCGGCTGCCCCGTCGATCCGGGCGCCGCGACTGCCCAGTGTGGCCAGGTCGAGGTCTGACGGGGAGGGGCCGCCGAACACCGCGTAGACCGAGCCGGACTGATCGCGCAGGTTGAAATCCGCATCCGGCGCACCGACAACGACGTCGTCGAACCCGTCGGAATTGAGATCCCCGGCGGCCGCCACCGATGTTCCGGCTCGATCGCCTGCAGCAGATCCGCCGATGACGAAACCGCGCGCGCCGAGTGCCCCGAGGTCGATCGTCGCCGTCGGCGTTGCCGATCCGAAGACCACATACGCGGCGCCGGACAGGTCGCGGCTGAGGTGGTCGGCGTCGGGCGCCCCGATGATCATGTCGTCGATGCCGTCGCCGTTGACGTCCCCTGCGGGTGCGGTCGACCGGGCTGCATCGTCGCCGGCCGCGGCGCCATCAAGTCGCTGATTCGCCCCGAGCAGCAGATCGGCGGCGCCGGCGGTCGCGGCGGGGATGGTCAGGGCCAGACCAAGGGCCGTGAGCACGGCGGTGGTGCGGATCATGGCGGCCTCCTCGATACCGGTCTGTCGAGGCTACTTGATCACTCCGAAGCGGAATGCGGGACCGGGCCAGACCGGCTTCCACGGAGTCCAGAAACAGAGTATTCTGACTATAGAACTGGAGGCCGCATGACTCTGCTGGACGTACGCGCACCTGCTGGCCGGGCTGAGATCGGAGACTGGCCCGACCTCAGCGACCCTGCCACCCGCAGCGAGCTCACCGCCGACGCGGTCAAAGCACTGCCCCGGCTCCAGGCCCACTGGCGGCTCACCGTCGAGCAGATGTGTGGATTGCTCGGCGCACTGCCGGCGTCCACGTGGCACGCATGGCGCAAGAACCCGCCGGCGGATCTCGGCGAGGACCGGTTGACCCGGGTCTCGCTGCTCCTGGGCATCTACACCGCGCTGCACGTCCTGCACCCCGGCGACCTCGCTGACGAGTGGGTCCTGCTGCCCAACCGCAACCCCGTCTTCAACGGCCGCACGCCGGTCGAGACGATGACCCGCGGTGGGATCCCGGCCATGCTGGCGGTGCGGGCGTTGCTGGACGGCAGGCGCGGCGGGCTGTGAGTTGCCTTCTGGTGAAGAAATGACACGTGACGTGCACGAACGTCACCAAAAGGCCCGCGGCTGGCCGCGCATCGCGCCGGTGGCATTCGACGACACCTCGCGATTGATCCCGGGGCAGTACGCGTCCCAGCCGGAGCATGCGCTCGCGGACCTCGCCGATGACGACGCCGGCCGCGACAATCTGATCCGGCTCGCAGGTGCGACCAACGCGCGCCTGCAGGCCCAGGAGGAGCGGCATCCTCAGGGGCTGTCCCGCGCGGACATGGTCTTCGGGGTCCCCTACTCGAAGATCATCAACGCGTCCTTCGCCTACACGGGTCAGGGTGCGCGGTTCCATGCGGCGACGTCGGTCCGCGGGGCGTGGTACTGCGCGCTCGACCTACGTACCGCCATCGCCGAGGTCGCCTACCACCGCATCCGGATGCTTGCGGAGATAGGCCGCGACACTGAGGCGGACATCCCGTACCGCCAGTTCGTCGCCGACGTCCACGGACAGGACTTCGCGTGGCTCGACGACCGTTCCAAGCGCACACGCGCCTGCCTCGACCCGGATTCGTACGCCGCCGGTCAGGCGCTGGGGGACCAGCTGCGCGCGCGGGCGGCGGGTGGCGTCGTCTATCCCGCCGTGCGCGACCCCGACGGCACGAACCTCGCCGTCCTGCAGCCGAGTCTGGTCGGCAACGTGCGCTACGGGGAGCTGGTGCTGCTCACCATCGAGGACGGCCGGATCGTTCAGTAGGACGACGACGGCGGGCTACTGCCGTCCTGGCAATCCGTTAGTCCCACGCCCATCCGTTAGTC
>JAGQTW010000373.1 GCA_020438785.1 Mycobacterium sp.
CGCATCCTCGACACCGTCAACACCACCGACGTCGTGGCGCGTTGGGGCGGTGAGGAATTCGTCGTCATGCTGCGCAACTGCGGCATCGACGACGCGCTTAGCGTGGCCGACAAACTCCGGCGGGGCATCGCCGACTATCCGTTCGGCACGGTCGGGTCGATCACCGCGAGCATCGGCGCTGCCGAACTGGCCGCCGGGGACGACCTGGCTTCCTGGCTGGCCCGTGCCGACGTGGCGCTCTACCAGGCCAAGCGATCGGGCCGGAACTCCGTTCGCCCCGGCTGACCCGCACCGGGCGGGCCCGGTGGTTACCATCAGCGCCATGCCGCTGAGCGCTCGGATGCCCGAACTCGGTGCGCTGCAGGTCCTCGCCGAGATCGCCAGGTCCGGCAGTCTCGGTGCTGCGGGTCGCGAGCTCGGGCTGTCCCAGCAGGCGGTCTCCGCGCGGCTGCGGTCGATGGAGTCGCAGGTGGGGGTCCGGTTGGTCACCCGGTCGGCGCGCGGTTCGACCCTCACGCCAGCGGGCGTCGTGGTCGCCGGGTGGGCCGAACAGGTCCTCGAGGTGGCCGGCCGGCTCGACGCCGGCCTGGCGGCCCTGCGCGCCGGCGCCCGCGGCCGGCTCAAGATCGCGGCCAGCCTGACCATCGCCGAACAACTGCTGCCCGGCTGGTTGGTGTCGATGCGGGCGGCAGCGCACCGGCACGGCGCGGTGGCCCCGGAGGTGACGTTCACCGCGACCGACAGCGACCGCGTCATCGCGGCCGTCCGCGAGGGTGATGTCGACCTCGGGTTCATCGAGACCCCGGGTCAGCTCAAGGGCCTCCGTGGCCGCGTGGTGATGCGCGACGAACTGGTGCTCGTGGTGCCGCCCGAGCATCGGTGGGCTCGGCGGACGGCGCCGCTCCCTGTCGCCGAGCTGAACCGGACGCAGCTGGTGTCCCGGAAGCTCGGCTGGTGGCATCTGCTCGGCGACATCGACGTCACCGAGGGCCTGCTCGACAGCGATGCCATGACTCCGGAGTCCCTGGAGTTCGGTTCGGCGGCGTCGGTGCGGGCTGCTGTGCTGGCCGGCGCCGGGCCCGCCGTGATGAGCCGCCTGGCCGTGGCCGACGACCTCGCCCAGGGCCGGCTGAGCGCGGTCGCTGTCGAGGGCGTCGACTGGCGGCGCACCTTCCGGGCGATCTGGGTCGGTGAGCGCACTCCCCCGGCCGGCGCGGTACGCGATCTCCTGGCGCACATCGGTCACAAGCCAGACTTGTGAGCTCACAACGACAACGTATCTACCGGGGCGGTGATCACCCCGCGACGATCAGTTCATGACCACAAACAAGAACACCAACGCCAACCGCACCAACGCAATTCGCCGCCTCATCGCCGGCGCGATCCTGGGTGCCGCACCGCTGCTGATCGCCGTCGGCACCGCCACCGCGGCCCACGCGGAGACCACCACGTCGAACAGCCCGGATCCGGGGTTCCACGCCCCGGCGCACCACGAGGCCTTCCCCGAGCAGACCAACCAGCCGGCGCCCGGCACCCCGACGCACCACCACCATCAGCACCACCACCACGGAGGCTGATGCGCCGCGGATGGCCTAGTTGAGCTTGGCCATCCAACCGCGGGTGTCGGCGAAGGTGCCGCGCTGGATCCCGGTGAGGGTGTCCCGCAGCGCCATCGTCACCTCGCCGGGCTCACCACCGGCGATGGTGAACTCCCCCTCGCCGTACTTGACGTGCGCGACCGGGGTGATCACCGCGGCCGTCCCGCAGGCGAACACCTCGGTGATCTCGCCGGCGGCGACACCCTTGCGCAGCTCTTCGACGTCGATCTTGCGCTCCTCGACGGCGAAGCCGGCGTCGCCGGCCAGCTGCAACAACGAGTCGCGGGTGATCCCGGGCAGCAGCGAGCCGCTGAGTTCGGGGGTGACCAGCCGCGCCGAGCCGCCGCTGCCGAAGACGAAGAACAGGTTCATCCCGCCCATCTCCTCGATGTAGCGGCGTTCGATCGCGTCGAGCCAGACCACCTGGTCGCAGCCGTGCTCGGCGGCCTCGGCCTGCGCCAGCAGCGAGGCGGCGTAGTTGCCGCCGAACTTCGCCGCGCCGGTGCCGCCCGGGCTGGCGCGCACGTACTCGGTGGACAGCCACACGCTGACACCCTTGATGCCGCCCTTGAAGTAGGCGCCGGCGGGCGAGGCGATCAGCAAATAGCGATACTCCGACGACGGGCGGATGCCCAGGCCCGGCTCGGTGGCGATGATGAACGGGCGCACGTACAGCGATGCCTCACCGCCCGCCGCCGGCACCCACGCGCCGTCGACGGCGATCAGCTGCCGCAGCGACTCGACGAAGAGTTCTTCGGGCAGCTCGGCCATCGCCAGCCGCCGCGCGGAACTGCGCAAACGTGCAGCATGAGCTTCCGGGCGGAACGAGACGATGGATCCATCGGCCCACCGGTAGGCCTTCAGGCCCTCGAAGACCTCCTGCGCGTAGTGCAGGACGATGGCCGACGGGTCCAACTGCAGTGGCCCGTACGGCAACACCTCGGCGTGGTGCCAGCCCAGGTCATGGGTGTAAAGGATGGACACCATGTGGTCGGTGGGATACCGGCCGAAACCGGGGTCCGCGAGGATCCCGTCGCGTACCTCGTCGCTCGCCGGACTCGCGTTGCGCTCAACCGTGAACTCGAGTGGGCCTTTCGTCATACCGAAGATTGTAAACCTCGCAGCTAACGAGTTTTGACCTGGACGAAGGGCGGTTTGACCACTTCGCACTCCAACGGTCGCCCGCGGACGTCGACGGTGACCAGCGCGCCGTCGGAGATACCGGCACCCGCATCGATCAGGGCCAGGGCGATGCCGACCTTGAGCGTCGGGGAGAACGTGCCCGAGGTGGTCACCCCCACCTGGGTGGACCCGTCGAACAGCGGGAGGTCCGCTCGCAGCACACCGCGGCCCACCGCCCGCAAACCCCGCAGCAGCCGGCGCGGTCCCGCCGCCTTCTCGGCCAGCAATGCCTCGCGGCCCCAGAACGCATCCTTACCCCAGCCGATGGCCCAGCCGCAGCGGGCCTGCAGCGGGGAGATGTCCAGCGACAGCTCGTGGCCGTGCAGCGGATACCCCATCTCGGTGCGCAGGGTGTCCCGCGCGCCCAGCCCGGCCGGCGCTCCGCCGGCGGCCTGCACCTCGGTCACCAGCGCATCGAAGACCACCGGCGCCGCGTCCCACGGCGGCAGCAACTCGTAGCCGTGCTCGCCGGTGTACCCGGTGCGGCACACCCGTACCGGCACACCCGAGTAGGAGGCGTCGGCGTACTCCATGTAGTCCATGTCGGTCGGCAGTCCCAGCGCGCCCAGCACGTCGGCCGACCGGGGGCCCTGAACCGCCAGCACCGCGTGCGAGCGATGTTGATCGGTGACCGAGATCCCTTTCGGCGCAGCCCTTTGCAGGGCGGCCACCACGGCCGGCGTGTTGGCCGCGTTGGGCACCAGGAAGATCTCGTCGTCGCTGACGTAGTAGGCGATCAGGTCGTCGATCACACCGCCGTCTTCGGTGCAGCACAGGGTGTACTGCGCCTTGCCCGGACCGATCCGACGCAGGTCGTTGGTCAGCGCGGAGTTGACGAACTCCGCCGCGCCCGGGCCGGTCACCAGCGCCTTGCCCAGGTGGCTGACGTCGAACAGGCCGACCGTCTCGCGGGTGGCATTGTGCTCGCTGACCGTGCCGGCGTAGGACACCGGCATCAGCCA